>DAOVKF010000138.1 GCA_030631915.1 Candidatus Omnitrophota bacterium | reverse complement strand
GGCCAGGTCAGACATGCGGATACGGTGGTGTCCGCCGGGCGTTTTCACTGATATCAGTTTCCCGTCGTAAATATAGTTCTTGATGGTGGGAACACTGACGTTAAGAAAAGAAGCCGCGTCTTTTACGGTCAACAGGCCGTTCTTCAGGTTCAAGGGTCTATGCGTCACTTTATCGCTTTCTCCGCGAGTCTGTTATCAGCCCTGAGGACAGGACCTGTCCCGGTATGTCAGGACGTGAAACTCAAGTTTCCGATACTGCAAATATATCATTGCCGGCGGTATTTGTCAAATCATATCCTGTATGAGTAGTGTCAAGAATTATGGGCACTTTGATATGCAGGTTCTTTGATCTCTTCCCCCATGGGGAAAGATGGCGTCCCATATCGTAGAAAAATGCAGACAGTGTCTGCACAATTATGCTTGAAGGAGAAATTCCGGCCGCTCCTATGTACTATAGTTTATACACGGCTAAATTAGAATACATTATGAACGGCTCAGCAGGAGTATGGCCAGGACGGTTATGTTGATGAGCGCGACGAGTAAGCACGCGCCGAATATGCCGAGCACAGGCACCAGGAAAGCCGCGGACACGAGGGCGCCCAGACACGCGCCTGAAAGGTCAAGCCCGTAGGTGAGGCCTGCTGCCCTGCCCACCTTTTCCGTGCGGCCGAGGTATATCTTGCCGGCCAGCGGGAACTGTATTCCGCCTATTATGCCGGCGATGGCCGGAAAGAGCGGAAGGACCATGTTCGAGCCGAGCCAGGAGATCACGCCTGACCGCGATCCGGAAAACAGTAAAAAGACCGCGGGCAGGAGTAATGGGTACAGGCATATGCTCACCTGCGTCCACGTGAAATACGCGAGGTCGTCCTTTATCTCCGGCATTTTTCGCGATATATACCACGCTCCCAGAGCGAGGCCGGCCATGAATGAAGTTATGATAATGCCCAGCTTGTAGAACACGAACCCGTATATGACCTGAAAAGAGAGTATCACGGCTATCTGGAAGCTTATCTCCGCGAAACCCGTGGTCCAGACAGCCAGGAGAGCGGCCCGCTGTGCCCTGTGTCTTTTCACGAAAAGGAAGGCAATAAAGACCAGCACGCAGAAAAGAACGGCTGTGAGCCATATGTTCTCAGGGGTGACGGAGCGCAGGAAAGCGTTGAAACCAGGCATGTCAAAGTGGGTGCTCCAGAAGACCGTGGCGTAAAAATATGAGATGGGCCGGAAATCCGTGTTCACGCGGACCGCGTCGCCGCTCTCGACCGCGTCCCGGGCGTAGTCCAGCCGTTCGGGCGAGAGTTTTGAGAAAAGATAGTAGTCGCGGACGTACCGGGTGTCTATCCCCCTTTCCTTCAGGCGGCTCTCCAGCTTTTTATGGTCGCGCTGGATCACGCCTTTTTCACCTGAGGCTATAAAATAGGCTGTATCACCGGGGATAAGGAATACGTCGGGAAACACGCGTTTGAGGCTGAAATACACGGAGCTTAAATAGTCCCGGAGCTCGTCTCCTATATAGTTTTCGTTCGAGGTCAGGGCGAACGAGAGTATGCCGCGTTTTTTCAGGCAGCGGCGCGCCTCCCTGAAGAAATCCACGGTGTAGAACCTGTTCAGCTGGGCGGTATAGGGGTCGCCGAGATGGATGATGACGCAGTCGTATTTCTTTTTCGTCCGTTTTACGTAGAACCTCCCGTCCTCGTTGATCACGTTCACGCCGGGACGGTCCAGGAAAGAGGCGTCTTCCGCGTCAAGGTGCGTTCTCGCCATCCTGACAATGGCCGGGTCAAGCTCGACATAATCCACGTCCTTGACCGGATATTTCAGGATCTCTTTGAGCAGGCCTCCGGCACCGCCGCCTATCAGAAGGATATGTTCGGGTTTTTCGTGCTCAAGCAGCGCGAAGTGGACGGCTTCTTCGGACGAGAGCGCGTCAGGGACCGTATAAAGGTTCAGCCCGTTCTCGTAGAACGACGTCTGTCCGTTGCGCCGCGTGACCGTTATGTTGCCGTATACCGAATCTTTTGATCCAATGACCTCGTAACCTTTCCACAGGAGGCCGAGGGACCGGCGCTTGAACCAGCCGCCTCCTCCGGCGAAAAAAGCGGCCAGGCCCAGGATCAGCAAGACGGCTGTGGCGCGGAACAGAGCGTTTTTAACACGGCACGGTTCGCCGAACCTTTGCATTATCAGTGAAAAAGCGAGATTAAGCAGGGCCAGCATGAATATTATGTTCACGGGATCGAGGAACCGGATGAGGAAACAGCTTACCAGGAGCCCGCCTGCCAGAGCGCCCACGGCTTCCAGGACATAAACGCCGGCAATGCGTTTCGCCGGCAGGTCCGTTATCCCCTCGTATATGCGGCACGCGAGGCTGAACATGAACCCCATGACAGCGCAGGACAGGCTCAGCACTATGAACGAGGTGATCGCCATGGGATAGTAGCCGAGGATCTCTCCGGTGGCCGCGCCCATAACAGCTTTGGCGGCCCTGATCGCGAAAAGTGTTACGGGAAGGACAATGCAGATGCTGAGCTGGCACAAAGAGAACAGGCGGACCCTGCTCCTGATAGTGTCGGAGAACCGTCCCAGGCACCAGCTGCCGAACGCTCCCCAGATGAGCCAGCTCGCCAGGATGATGCCGATGGATATCTCGTTGCCGTAGAACACCACCAGGAATTCCCTGAGGAACACTATCTGGGAAGCCATGGCAGTGGCCCCGGTTAACAGGATCGAAAACTGTAACGCTCTGCGATAGTTCATTCTCCAAACTCCGATCACGACCAGATGCCCGCGATCTTATGGCCGCAGAAACCGCACGCGCCGTTGGTCACGTGGTTCTCCCGGACAAGGTAACCGGTCCTTTTTATGACAACCCTGCCGCAGTTCGGGCAGACAGTGTTCTCAGCGCCGGCTCCCGGGGCGTTCCCGATATAAACGTAATGCAGTCCTTCTTCCATGGCTATGTCCCTGGCCTGTTTAAGCGTTTCAACGGGTGTCGGGTAAAGCGACCTTAATTTATACTGGGGCCAGAACCTGGAAAAGTGGAGCGGCGTGTCAGGGCCGAGGTTTGCCCGTATCCACTTTACCATCCGGCGGATATCCTGCATGTTGTCGTTAAGGGTCGGGACGATCAGGTGGGTGACCTCTATCCAGACGTTGTTCTCTTTCAGGACGGTCAGTGTCCGCAGTATGTCATCCAGGTCCTGGGCGCAGACTTCCCGCATATATTTTTTATCAAAACCCTTGAGGTCCACATTGGCCGCGTCGATATACCGGCAGGCTTTTTTCATGGGTTCGGGGTTTATCTTGCCGCCGGTGACCATTATGTTGCGTGTGCCGTTCCTGCCGGCGATCCTGGCGGTGTCGATCATATATTCGTAGAATACTATTGGTTCGCTGTAGGTGTACGCGATCGAGGCGCAGCCCTGTTCCAGGGCGCTGGCCGCGAGGTTCCGGCAGGTTATCCTCCTGTTCGTGGTCTCCTCGGGCGGTTTCTGGGAGATGGTCCAGTTCTGGCAGAACTTGCACCGGGAATTACATCCGGCCGTGGCCACGGACAGGGCTCTGCTGCCGGGCAGCATGTGATACAGGGGTTTCTTTTCGATCGGGTCTATATGGATAGAACAGGCGAGTTCATAGACGAGTGTGTAGAGTTTTCCCTGGACAGGTTCCCTTACGCGGCAGAATCCCCTCTGGCCGGACGAAAGCACGCAGCCCATGGGG
>DAOVKF010000069.1 GCA_030631915.1 Candidatus Omnitrophota bacterium | reverse complement strand
GCCTTTTCCAGCTCATCCAGCATGGCCTGCTCGTCCGTGCTTCTGATACGCGCCACGCGGACGTTCGGCATCTTATCCAGAAGGGCCCTGTCCTCCTTGCTCATGGCGTCAAACATCTTTGCCTGGATACCGATCATTACCGTATCATCTTTTATCTCGAACAGATCTACCGGCCCTGTTGCGCTTTCCTCGGTCATTATCGCCAGATACCTGATAAACGCGTGAACAGCCTCAGCCGGGCCTTCTATGCCCACCTCAAGCCTGCTCCCTCTGCCTGTCCCGCCCACGTGGAGTTCCATGATCTGCGTCTGGCAAACAGCAGGGACGATCCGGACCTGCTCTTTAACGGGAAATTCCTTCCCCATAAAATTGGTGATCGTACTGCCCGGCTCTACCGTGACTGTCAAAGCGTCTTCCGGACCTATCTCCTCATTTATGCGTCCGAGTTCCGCCGCTATTCTTCCGGCCGGTCTGGCGTGCACACCCAGGGGTCCTGTCGCGTTCAAGGATATCATCCGTTTTGTGTGTCTTCTACCGGCTTCGGATAAAGCCTTTAAATCCTCCGGCGCTGCCAAGGCCTCTGTAACAACCTTTTCCTCCCTTGCTTCCGGTACCCTTTCAAGCTCCTCTAACATCATGAGTTTCACTCTGTCCAGATTCGCGATCCGGTCCTCGACTGAATTCACTTCTTCCTGCACGCGCCCTATGACATCCCTGTCGATCTCCCTGAACACGGCCTCCAGGGTTTTACTATCCAGATAGCTCATGAACATCTTCGACTCCGCCACCTCTATGAACGGGACGCTCGGATATAGATCAATGTCGTATTTATCGGCCATATATCTCATGTGCAACTGATACCCCTTGATACCGGCTGCCTCACCGCATACGGTCACGGGTATCCTTCTCCCCGTGGCTTCCTGCATTCTCGAAACAGCTCGCGCTATCTTTTCCAGCTCTTTTAATATTTCAGGCTGTATCCGCGTAAACAGCTGTATGCCCCTGATATTCATCCTGAGGTTGCTTACCCCCCATTCTTTCTCAAGATGCCTGTATATGTCCCTGGTAAGGTCATTAGTGCCTATGCTTATAAAATCGGATATCTTTGATATCTCTAATGTGTTTTCTACCGCTATCCGGCTCTCTATCATGGCCCCCACAGGGATGAGTGAAAGTCTTGCCCTGTCCCGGGTCGACGGCGTGATCCGTTCTATTGCTTCCCATGCCCATTCCCGGACCTCTTTCATGTCGCCGGCCGTGTTCACTGCCGGGAATATTATCCTGACGTTATCAGCGCCCGTTGACAGGACAGACTCATATATCGCCTCCAGCTCGGCCGCTAACAGGCAGGCTCCTTCAAGTGTCCTGTAAAGATCGATCCCGTACGATCCGGCGACATACCCCGCGATCTCTCTTTTATCTTCAGCCACGTCAAAGGTCCTGAACGTCAGAGGCCTGCCTTCAGAATGTTCTATCAGGTCCTGGATATGCGCCTTAAGATATTCCTTGAGTTCCGCCTTTGCTTCTTCCCTTTCCGCCTGAGTGGCAATATCGGACAGCAGGGTTTTCACGCATTGAAGGTCTTTTTCCAGCCATAATTCCGTGCGGATCAATCCCGCTCCGTCAGCGCCGTTCGATAAAGCGGCAAGCATGCTGTCCTTTTCCTCGATATTGGCGTATATTCTGGAATCCATGGCTGTTCCGGGTTCTTCAAGCGGCTCCTTTTTTATCTCATCGTAATACCTCCCCAGAACAGAGAGCCTTTTAACTTTATCATCGAAAACCTCGATCGTCTGCCTGTCAGGGCCTATGATCAATGAGCCCCGGGAACCGTCCAGGAGCACCTGGTCTTCAGGCATCCTGACATCGCTCAGCAGGCCGTCCATCCTTAACTCGAACATCCGGCCGGCGGGTTTATGCGTGGCAAAGAACACCGGCACGTTCAGCCCCTTCGCGGCCAGCACCCAGTGAGTGGTGGGGCCCGCCTCTGTCGTCACTATGGCCGCTATCTTCTTTTCCTCGACAAGCTTTTTGATCTCAGAAGGCAGGAGCATACCTTTAAGGAACAGGATGTGTTTTTCAGCGGTTTCTTCAGCCCTGAATTCCTCGATAACAACCCCTTTCAATCCGGAAGCGACTTTTCTTATTATGTTCTGCTGCTCTTTTATCTCTTCGCGGCGCTTTACGACTTCCTCTCCCTTCGCTCCTTCCAGTTTGGCCAAACGTCTGTCAAGGCCGGCGGATTCTTCGTAAAGGGCCATCGGAAGGGGCAGCAAGTCCTCTTCTATCCTTCTTGAGACATGTCTTGTTACCGCTTCTATGGCGGCATTTGTCATGTGGTCCAGGTCCGTCATATCGCCGGGCCGGAGTGATGCCAGGCGGGCGATCAGTTCTTCTCCCATTACTTTCCTGATAACTGCTTCGAGCCGGTCCCTGTGAATAGAGACGTCTTTTCTTTCGATCCTTCCGTAAAGCACATCCTCTATTATCGCCTGGTCCAGTTTCTCAAAAATAGCTGTATTAAGCGCGAGCGGCAGTATCTTTACCGGTGGCGCGTTCTCCCGCTCCAATCTCTCCATGTCCCCCTTTAATCCGGAGATCCTGTCGGCTATCTTCCTGTGCAGCAGGACCACGGCCTTTGGCTTCATTATTCTCCTGCCGCGCACGATACCGCTTCTAAGCTCGGCCTCTACTTCTTTCACCAGAGAGAGCAGTTCTTTCAGGACATCTTGTCCCAGTCCGACTTCCCGCTGGATATCGCGTATCGTGATCAGGAAATCCTCTATTTCTTTCTCGACAAGCTCTGCCGCGAGTTCAGCATCATACTGCGCTTCCACGGGAACTATTATATTGTGCAGGATCGCGGCTATATCGATCCCCTCTCCCGCGTCATAATAAGCCGCGGTGCCTTCGACCATAGCGTCCCTGATCGATGAGACCCCGTAATATTCCCTGATAGGGGTCACGGGAAACTCCCGCAGGTCCCTGCGTATCTTCCTCTTCGTTTCAGCGTCCAATTCCACGCCTTCGGCGGTAATATCTTTTATATCGATACATATCCGGAGCGTGGAATCGCCATACGGGACCTCCACGAAAAACGTCCCTTCCCTTTCCACGTTGACCCCGGCGTCCACGATGGTGTCCAGTATGAATTTACTGATACCGCGCCGGACATCGGCAAAAGCTACGATCAGGCGGTCCCAGGGCAGATCCGGTTTATCGTAAATCTCAAAACTCAATCTTTCAGTGTTTTCCAGGACGTCTATGGCGTGCTGGTACGCAGCCGTCACCAGAAAGGCGGCATCTTCTTTATTTTTCAACACCCTTGGCGGCAGACCGTCGCGGAACTGGTTGACGAATTCGATCTTATCTATCGGCTCTTCCGGAAACTCTTTATCCAGCAGGGTCACAAGCTTATCACGCCTTACTACCACACTCCCTTTATCGCCCTTCAGTATTCTCCGTATTCTTCTGAGCGTGTCTTCAAACCACGTGGCCGGCCCTATGCCGCGCCCTATCCCGTGCAGATATTTTCTTTCAGCGCCTGATACCTTTGCCGCGTCCCTGCCAATACTCCTGTATTTCTCCAGGTCCCTCAGGTCGTCAAAAGCGCGGAGTATCCGGGGTAGATACGCCACCGGTATCCCGGAACGGGTCTGAAGGAAGCGCCGGGTGTGTTCGGACGTTTCAACTTCAAACTTATCGCGGAAAAATATCTGCTTGAAAAGGTTCATGCCGTTCTCTATGGTGTCGGCGGCCACAAGCACAGAGGCTATCAACCGGGCCTCGTCTTTCTCGGGTTCAGGCCAGTGTTGCCGGGAAAGGTAAGATTCAAGTTCGTTGACATTATGATGAAAAAGCACGGCTGTCTTCTGGCTGCGGCAAAGCAGTATCCTGTTCTTTCCAGCAACACGCAGACTGGCGGGCCCCTGGAAGAGATCGACCGCGCAAGCCATCTCCATGAGGCTGAATTCGTCCCTCCTCGCGCTGAATATCCTGATGAGCTCGTTATACCGGTCCACATCCGATGACGGGCCCTCAGTGAGAGTTATACCTTTTTTTGCCAGACTTTTTCGCGCGGCTTCATACATCTTTTTATCAATGGGTTCCCTGTAAGCGGCCAGGTCGTGGACAGCGGCCGCGAATCTGATCTTATGTATCACTTCTCCGGATAGACCCATCTTTTCCGCGAGCAGGGCGGCGATCTTCTCCACTCTTTCGGCGTGTCGTCTCGCGAAATCTATCTCATACATGGAATAGATATTCCGGGAAGAGGCGTCGATCTCTGCCTTGGCCAGCGCGTGGGGCCGCGACTTTTCCACGAATATCCCCCCGAAAGGAAGCATTGCGAACATGCCCCATATATGCGATGTGTATGATTCATGTGTGCTTATGACATCCCTTACCCACGCGGGAAGCGAATAGAACGCGGGGTGCCTGTAACCGTCGCTTTCCGCGATTTCCAGCGTGAGTATCTGCAGCGATGTGGGAATGCCGTTCGTTCCCGGGAATTTTTCAAGATCCGGGTGCTGGCCGTAGTAACGCTTTAATGTCTCAAATACCGTGCTGCTGACGAGTAAAAACCTTATTGACGCCCAGCCAAGGTATAACCCCACCAGGGCCGCGGCCAATATCTGGCCCGTAAAATCGCCCTGCACGAAATACTCGGCCGCGCCGGCGAAAAAGCTGAGCAGTGATAACCCCTGTGTCAAAAGGCTCGCCTTCATGCCGGCAATGGCCGCAAACGGGTGTTTTTCCTGCCGGGCCTGTTCCATGGACTCCAGTTCGGTCTCGAGGTATTTATATTGAGAATCAACGGCCTCTATATTCCTGGTCAACTCCCCGCTCCTGCGTGTGACGTATCCCTTCCCCATTCTTCTGGTCTCCAGATGGATCCGGGATAACTGCGCGTTCAAGGAGCTCTTTTCCTTTAAAAGTTTCCGCATCTTCCTCTTTACATCAGGGATCGTTCCGACAGCCCTTATACTTTCAGGCACCACCGGCTTTTTAACGACCTTTACCTCTTTTCCCATGGCTGTTTTGACCACCCCGCTCAATAATTCGCCGCTTACCCGGCCGAGAGGCAATGACGACGGCCTCTCTTGAGCCATCACAGGGCCGAATTTTATGGTACCGGAAGAATCAGAAGCAATATCTCTTTTTATCTTTATGACGACCCTTTTGACACCGGACGGATCAAAAATAACTTTATCCCCTCCCTCCATGTCAACGAATCCCATCTGCCTGACAGGAGGCAATTCAATGCTCATGCCCGCGCTGGCCCTGATATTTCTTCTCTCTTTTTCAGAATCAAAATACATGACACCATTGGTGTCAACGGCCTGGACCTGGACATCATTGCTATCCCAGTCTTGTCCGACGTCCTCACCCGCGGCGTCAAATATATCATAAGGCACCGTGATCCTGTGTCCGAGCATGTCCGCTTGCATCGAAACCGCCTCAAGGAATATGGAACCCGCTTCCTGCTCGCTGTCCCTGCCAGAGATCCTGAATTTCAGATCGAACGAACCATCATAGCCTGTTCTGACTATTTCAGCTTCAGCGCCCGCCGCTCTTATGCTCCACGCCGTGCCGCGGATAGACATGCCCCTGCCGGGGAACAGCTCACGGTAAAAGTCTGTAAGACCGGATCTGTAACAGAACCCGTAAAATTCCTCGGCAAGCGCGTCAAATTCCTTTTCATCCTCGGAAACGCCTTGTTCCTCCGCTATCCCGGGTTTCATCGCTTTGATGCCGTCTGTTATCCGTGCAAGGGACTTTTCAGCAATGTTAGTATCCCCTTTGCCCGTGTGCAGGTCATATGCCGTAAAAGTGCCGATCCCCTTTTCATGTTCAGAAACGCTTTTTGCTTCATCTATCCGGTTTTTCATCACCCTGATGCCGTCTGTTATCCACGCAAGACACGTTTCGGCGCGGGCAGTATCCCCTTTGCCCGCGTACCGGGCATATTCCGTAAACTTGCCCGTGATCCATCCTCTCAGGTGCTCAGCGTGACGGTCTTTTTTAAGGCTCTGGTATCTGTCAGCTTCGGAAAAAGCGCGTATGCCTGAAATGTCCTGCATGAAAAACGCTTCCAGCTCCAGAGTCCTTGCCACAGAGACCATCCTCGGCCCCAGATGCACCTTGACCAGAGGCTGGAGAAAAACAACAAGCATGGGGATGGCAAGCGCTAAAAAGACGCTGTTCACAGCCGCGGCATTCTTCAACGATGCGAAACGGTACCGCAGGCCTTTGCGCTCCCCGAGTTTCGGAGGTTCAAGCCCCTGGCGGCCCCTGGGCCAGAAATGTTCTCCCTGGAACCGGGCAAAGGTCATGAACAGGTTCAGGGCCCCGGCTATGATAAGGTGCATGAAATATTGCAGCATGAGCGGCTGCCTTACAAAATAGCCCAGCATGTGATAATTCCGCCTGCCGACAGAGGGCTTGAATACGCGCGACAGGACAGTGGCAGCCATCAAACCCATACCAAGCGATACAAAAACGTTACCGATAGCGGGATAGAACCATTCCGCGGCCATGAGCGCCATGCTCAGGCCGGTTATTCCAGCGCCTGTCAGGAACACCTTCCACGGGAACTTTATGTCGCCGCGTATCCTGGCCTGGAGATCTTCGGCAAACCTGATGGCATCCTGCAAAGCCCGCTCGTAAACCCTTAGCACTTCATCCTCTGGAATTTTTGTTACATCTTTACCCCAATTACTTAACACCTCATCAAGGCCAAAAGCTTCTTCATTTATCTCCTCCTCGGCATAAGTGAGATAATCTCTTGCGAGTCGTTTTACTTCAGGATCATCATCTATCCATATTTTACGATACTCACCCACAAATTTACTAACTTGGCCCCTGTTTCCGCGGAACCCTTCCAGAGCATTTTTCGCGTTACTTAAATACTCATCCAGGAACTTCAGAACAAACTCGTCATCCGAAAAACGGGAATAATGTTCCGCCACAACGCGGCCGGCCTGAACCCGCTCGTCCAAAAAAATCGCGTCCCTGGACTTAAACAGGCCGACTATGCCTATCATGGACGATTTTCCACGCTGGGTCAGCATCTCCTCAACTGCCTCTGTTGTTGATTCTTCATCCTGTATATCATACTGGGCTGTCGCGAACAGGCCCTGGATGACCTGCATAAAAGGAGGGATAAAGAACACGACCGCGCCTGCGAGGGACGTGGGCAGCCACCCGTTCAGGAACGGGATATATAACTTCAGAAACTCGACGATATCGTTGATAAACGTGCCTATGCCCAGCCCCGTGATCTCCAGGCCGCTGATCCAGCCCAGCACAGACGTCCCGTAAAGAAAGGTAATGATAAGCGTGAACGCGGTGGCCACAACAGCCGGAGTCGCCGCGGCCAGATGCGCGATATGCTGAAACTTCCAGTAGCCCATGGCCTTGACAGGGTCCACCTGATACTGCACGTTCCTTTTCCACCCTGCCCATCTGAGGACACCGTTGACAAGGTGGCCCATCCAGTAAAATACGATGCCGCCTGCGATAAATCCGGCAAAAGCGCCTAACAGGCCCTGGATAACAAAACCGCCCGTGCTCCCGAAAACCGCCCATCCCAGGGCCATTCCCACATACTGGCCTGAAAACATGAAGAAAGCGGCCGGGTGCGACAGGACAACCGCAAAGGTCTGCATGATGATCCATCTTGACCTCTGGCGCCACCAGGGCGCGCCCATGGACGGCAGAAGGTCTTCCAGTATCTGGGTGAAACTTCCGGTGAGCCTTGTGGCTGAAAGCTTGTATAAAGGAAGCCTCCTGCCCAGTTCTGAATCTTCTATGATATTGTACAGGTCCCATGTCCCGCTGATACTAAAGGTATTAAGAAACCTTTTGAACAGGCCTGAAGGGACCCGTGTCCTGGCGGTCCCGAGATCCCAGAACGGCTGCAGCATGTCAAACAGTGTCCTCAAAGGATGCCAGATCACATGTATAAAGATACGCGCGGGGAGCGGATACCTCGCGTAAGATTCCGCTACCCGTGTCTCCTCTTTTCTGATCTCTTCTCTTAGCGGCATTAAAAGGTCCTGAAGATGGGCCCTGTCATTTAAATAATCCTGTGTGGACCCGGCCTCATTAAGAGATTCCCCTGCCAGCATGTCCCAGCGGAAACCGTTACCTGTGCCGCCGAGGAAAAGGAACTTGTTGACTGTCTGGCCCACCTGGATCTTCGTGTGCCAGAGAAGATAATCCGAATGCGCCATATATGATGTTCTTGGGCTTTTAACAGGAACGAGCCTGAGCTCTGCCTGAATGATAGCCGGGATATTCCTTGCCCTGAATTCTGACCTGGCGAAATACTCAGCATCAG
>DAOVKF010000140.1 GCA_030631915.1 Candidatus Omnitrophota bacterium | reverse complement strand
TTTCGTTCACGATATTATGCAGTTCGTGCGGGTCCTTTTTAAGGTCGTACAGCTCCGGCTTCGGGAGCTCGATGTATTTATGATCATCCGAGATGAGGCCGACCACGGGGCTCCAACCAAAGGCATGATAGCCGATCGGGGATTCGATGTAAAGCGAGCGCGGTTCCGCGTCCTTTTCGTCCGCTATTACGGGTACAAGGCTTTCTCCGTCAAAATTCCGCGGGTCATAGTTTATCCCCAGTTCATCCAGTATGGTGGGCGCGATGTCAATGTGAGAAGCAATGGTTTTCACGCGTTTTCCCGGTGGACACTTGGGAGATTTGATGATAAGCGGCACCCTGGCGGTCGAGTCGTAAACGAATATCCCGCGGGTAAATTCTTTATGTTCGTTCAGGCTTTCTCCGTTCGCGGCGGTAAATACGATGGTGGCGGCTTTGTCCAGGCCGAGTTCGCGCATGCCTCTGAGCAGCATTGATATTTTTCCGTCAAGCAGCACGATCTGCCTGTCGTAAAGGTGCTGGTCCCGCGCTTTTCGAAAATTCTCGGGCACTTGGTAAGGGAACAGGGGGATCGGATATTCCAGCCACATGAATACAGGCTTTCTTTTGTTCTTCCATAAGAGTTCCAGCGCTGTTTGTGTCAGGTTTTTCTCGGCATCCGTTTGATCGTCCCGTGTTTCCGGCGCTCCGGGCGGGACATTTTCAACGATATCAAAACCCCTGCCGAATCCCGCGTCTTTTGCCAGAACAGGGTCAGACGTTACCGCTATCGTTAAATATCCTTCATTTCGGAGATACTCACTTAACGATCTGCAGAGGTCGTTCAGCCTGACTGTGCCCCCTTTTGCAACGGTAGCCGTTCCGCCGTTTTTTCCGGTCAGGACGGCGGCGTAACTGTAAATGCGGGCAGGCACGCTGCAATAGGCGTTTTCAAATAGAACGCCGTCCTCCGCCAGTTCATCCAGGCTTTTTGTGCTTATCGGTCCATAACCGTAACAGCTCAAGTGGTCCGGTCTTAATGAATCGGCTGTGATAAGCAGCACGACCGGGTTTTTACCCATGAAGAGGGAGCCGATCCTCGCGATCAATACTAAAGAGGACGTAGCGATCAAAGCTATCAACAGGAGCCTGAGGAGGGGGTTTCTCAGTATCGCTTTCATTGTTTTAGTTCCTTTACTCATCAATTAATCCTCCACCCCTTCCCGCGTAAGGTTTATCCTCTTTTGCGCGGCATTGACATCGATGACCTTTACCTTTATGGTCTCGCCGGTCTTAAACAGGTCTTCCGCTCTTTCCGAAGGCGCGAGATCGATCCGGGATACAGGAAGCAGACCCTCGAGATCTTTTTCAAGTTCAACATATATCCCGGAATCGGTGATGTTGGTGATGGCGCCGTCCCACACAGTTCCCGGAGCGTATTTCCCGCTTATCTCATGCCACGGGTTCGGCGAAAGCTGTTTGACCCCCAGGCGCAGCCGCCTGTTGCGGTTATCGACATTCAGTACGACCGCGGCGATCTCCCCGCCTGGGTCGAATACCTCCGAGGGATGTCCGAGCCTCTTTGTCCAGGACAGATCAGATATTGTGACCAGGCCTTCGACCCCGGGTTCCAGCTTTACGAACACGCCGTGGTCGGTCGTGGCGGTTATGGTCCCTTTGACGCGGTCCCCGGCATGGTAGCGGACCGCGGCGCCTTTCCACGGGTCGGGTGTGAGCTGTTTGATGCCCAGGGCTATTTTCCGGCCCTGTTCATCGACATTCAGTATGACAGCGGCGATCTCCCCGCCCGGTTTGAATACCTCCGAGGGATGTCTGACCCTCTTTGTCCAGGACAGGTCAGATACCGTGACCAGGCCTTCGACCCCTTCTTCCAGCTCTATGAGCGCGCCGTAATCGCTCACGTCTGTTACGGTCCCTTTGACGCGGTCCCCGGCATGGTAGCGGACCGCGGCGCCTTTCCACGGGTCGGGTGTGAGCTGTTTGATGCCCAGGGCTATCTCACCTTTGTCTTTATTGAGGTCCAGTACCATGCTTTTCACGGTCTCGCCGGGGGAAAGCTTTTCATCGGGGAGGATATATCCTCTGGCCCAGGAAAGGTCCGATGTGCGTACGATCCCCCGGACACCTTTCTCCATCTCGACAACGACCCCGTAAGGCGTGGCATTAACGACTTTACCCGTGACCAGGCTTCCTTCGGCATACTTCTTTTCTATTTCTTCCCATGGAACGTCGATCCCCTGCTTCAGCTCCGGAGGGATATCCATGCCCGTTCCGATCTCCAGTGGCACGGTCTCTCCTCCGGCGGGGATGTCCTGAGGCGACAATAATCCTTCCTGCAGGAGGGCGCGTGGCTGTGTTCTCCTCTGTCCCTTCTGCGCCCTGGCAATGTTTTCCAGGTAATCGATGAAGCCGGTTTTATATCTGACCCCAAGTGTTTTTGCACCTCTAAAGTTCCTTAACGCGTTGATATAGTCCTTTTTCGCCAGATACGCGTTTCCCAGGAGATCAAAGGTCTGCATCAAATAAGCCCTGGGAGGCAGTGTACCGGGGCGCAAGAAATCGATCGACTCTGGATTCAGGGGAGAACCGGTCAGCGTGGAGATAATTTTGTCGTTCAGACCGAGAAGGGCACAGGTCGTTGCCAGCCCGAGGTAAGGTTCTATCAGGGCCGGCCGGATTTCGATCGTTGTTTCAAATTGCTGCATCGCGTCGAAGAGGAGGCCGGTTTTCAGGTATAAGACCCCGAGCCGATGCCGGCATTTCGCTTCCAGGAGGGTTTTTTTGTTTTTTTTGAAATTCCGCGCGGCGGCTTCATACGCCGCTAAAGCTTCGGCCGTTTCGCCTTTCTTTTCATGTATCCCGCCCATGATCATGTGCGGGTTACCGTCCTCGGCGTTCTTTGCGATGGCGGTCTCCGCCTCTTCCAGGGCTTTATCGAGCATGTTCCGGCTGTAGTAGATCGATGCCAGCCTCGCGTGGTAAACGGCGTTTTCCGGGGCCAGTCTGGTCAGTTTTCTGTACAGGATATCGAATTTATCGAAGTCCTTTTTTTCGGAATACAGGTCGCCTAATCTGCTCAAAACATCGTTGTTTTTAGGGTCAAGCTTCAGTATTATCCTGTACTGCTCGATCGCGGAATTGAGATATTCTGTCTTTTCGGGGTTCTCGGAACTCAATTCGGAATAAAATCCGGCCAGCTTCATTCTGGGGAGCAGGTACCAGGGGTGCCCTTCAACGAATTTTTTGTAGGTCTCAATTTTGATTTGAGCAGGCTTGTTCTTATTACCGATCCGCAGCAATAGATATTGAGTCTGTTTAAAAGACAGCGCCACAAGCACAAGTAATGCCGTGAAAGTTACCAAGGTCAATACCGCGGCCGCTGCTCTGACCGCGATCCTGTAAAAGTTTTTCATATCTGTAATTATACAGCAACACGCGGATTTGTGCAAAAAAAAATACGGGATACCTGGACATTGAGTTTCGTTCACTGTATAATCTATGGCGACTGTATTTGTGGAGCAGAGGCCCTGGCAGGAGCATGCCAAACGACCGTCACCTCAGCTGGGAGATACCTGGTCAGTCACGATAATC
>DAOVKF010000083.1 GCA_030631915.1 Candidatus Omnitrophota bacterium | reverse complement strand
ATGGCGAAAACGCATCTGTCACTTTCCAGTAACCCCAGGAAAAAGGGCAGACCGAGAGGTTTTACACTGCTCGTGGAAAATGTTGAGGCTGCTGCCGGGGCGGGATATGTGGTCGTGAAATGCGAGGGCATAAATACAATGCCGGGTCTTCCGAAAAAGGCGCGTGTCGCCGACATAGATGTAGACATAAAGACCGGTAAAACAAAAGGGTTGTTTTGACGCATAACGTTGTTTATTCACATGAGAGCCTTCACAGGTATCTGGAAGACCTGTCGGACCGCAGCATTGTGCCCGGCGGGGGCAGCGCCGCCGCCGTTGCCGCGTCCGTCGGCGCGGCGCTCAATCTGATGGTCATAAAATACAGCATAAAGGAGGGTCCCGCCGCGGATGAAAAAAATGATATTATTGTTTTGCGAGCGCGGCAGAGCGAAGGACTGAACAGACTGAGAGCGGCGATAGACAGGGATTGCGAGGTCTTCAGCGAGCTGATGAGATCGCTTTCTTCCGGAGGGGATACTCAGAAAAAATACATACAGGCCGCAGAAGTTCCCATGGAGATATGCCGCGAATGTTGCGCGGCGTTGAAAATAACGGTGTTCCTTTCGGAAAATTCCAACAGGAATCTGATCACGGATGTGGGGTGCGCCGCAAACATCCTTGAGGCGGCGTTTTCTTCCGCCGCGCTTAACGTGCTGGTAAACTTGAAGAACATAAAGGACGGGGAGTTCGTTCGTGCGGCAGAAGACGCGTTGACCCGGATGACGGAAGAGATGAAGGAAGAGGTCAGGGGGATAACCCGCCGCGTCGCGGAGGGTCTCGCGACGGATAAGGCGCCGGGAGTTAGTGAACAGTAAGCGGCAGACAGCGGGAAGTAAGGAGCGGGGAGTGAAATGGCTAAGGTGATAGACGGCAAAAAGATAGCGCTTGAGATGCAGGTTGCCGTAAAAGAGGAACTCGAGGCCCTGAGGCCCCTGTCCGGCAGCGGCCCGAAACTTGTGTCTGTCATGGCGGGCCGGGAAAAAGACGCCATTCTGTATGTCAGGGTTCAGAAAAAGACCGCGGATTCGATGGGCATCGCTTTTGACATATGCGAACTTGATGAGACGATCGGTCAGGAAGGGCTTATCAAGAAGATCGAAGGATTGAACAGGGATGACACAGTTACCGCGATAATAGTCCAGCATCCTCTTCCGGCAGGGATCGATCATGACAGGGTCATTTCGGCTATAAGGCCTGAAAAGGACGCCGAAGGGATCCATCCCTGCAACCTGGGCAGGATATTCAGGAGAGAGGCGGATATTATTCCCTGCACCTCCGGGGCTGTCATGAAAATACTGAAAGCTGAGGGAGTGGACCTGTACGGCAGGGACGTGGTCATAATCGGCCATTCCGCTGTCGTGGGTAAACCCCTGAGCCTGATGATGTTGAATAAGACAGCGACTACCACTGTCTGCCATATCGGCACCGCGGAAAAAGGGGACATTACCGGATATACGCAAAAAGCGGATATACTCGTAGTGGCCGTGGGCAAAGCGGGAATGGTAAAAGGTGACTGGATAAAAGAAGGCGCGGTCGTTATAGATGTGGGAATAAATAATACGGACGGAGGGGTGGTCGGTGACGTGGATTTTGACGGGGCCCTTAAGAAGGCTTCAATGGTGACGCCGGTCCCGGGAGGGGTCGGGCCGGTCACTGTATCTATTTTAATGAGAAATGTCTCACGGTTATACGGGATGTCGCGTGAAGAAAAGATTTAAAGACAAACTGAAAGAGGGTAAATTTTTGTTGACCACGGAGATCGGTCCTCCGAAAGGTGTGTCGCTGGATCCTGTTTTCGAGGAGGTCGAGTGTGTAAGAGGACGGGTAGATGCCGTGAACGTTACCGATCAGCAGGGCGCGATCATGAAGCTGGGGTCGATCGCCGCCAGCAGGGCACTTCTGGAGAGAGGGTTCGATCCGATCTGTCAGATGACATGCCGGGACCGTAACCGAATAGCCCTTCAATCCGATCTCTTATCGGCCTCGGCGCTGGGTATTGAGAACATACTGGTCATGACCGGGGACCATCCGCTTCTGGGAGATCATCCCGGGGCTAAACCGGTTTACGATCTGGACTCGGTAGGGCTGTTGCATGTTATTAAAGAACTGCGGAACGGGCATGACCTTGCGGGCAGGGAACTGGAGTCCCGGCCGGATTTCTGTGTCGGCGCGGTGGTCAACCCCGGAGCGGATCCGCTGGAACCGGAGATCATAAAAATGGAGAAGAAGGTCTCTGAAGGGGCGCAGTTTTTTCAGACACAGGCTGTATTCGACATCGCGGGATTCGAGAGGTTTATCCGCAGCATAAGACATTTGAGAGGCGTGATAAGACTGCTTGGAGGTATTGTTCCGCTGCGTTCCGCTAAAATGGCGCGCTATATGAACGCGAATATCCCCGGGGTTTTTATCCCGGATACGATAATCGAAAAGATGGAAAAGGCTTCTGATGCGGCTGAAGAAGCTTCGGTGATCGCTGCGGATATTTTGGCGGCGATCCGTGACATGTGCGACGGGATACATTTTATGCCCATACGCGCTAATCATCTGGTCGCAAGGATCCTGGATAAGTCCGGGTTCGGGGCATAGGGTAGAGACATGAATATGGACGGCAAAAAATTCACGATCCTCGATTTTAAACGGAAAAAAGAAGCCGGTGATAAGATAACGATGCTTACCGCGTATGATTGTCCCATGGCGGAACTGATAGATCAGGCAGGCGTTGACGCGATACTCGTGGGCGATTCGGTCGGAATGGTCCTGCTGGGTTATGAATCCACGGCGCGCGTTACAATGGAGGAGATGATACACCATTCCAGGGCCGTCCGCAGGGGCACCAGGAACGCTTTTTTGGTCGGGGATATGCCGTTCATGTCTTATCAGGCGGGTGATGAAGAAGCGGTGCGTAACGCGGGCAGGTTTGTAAAGGAAGCCGGATGTGACGCGGTCAAGCTCGAAGGCGGTCGTGAGATATGTCCCCGTGTCGAAGCGATCTTATCCGCGGGAATACCCGTCCTCGGGCATATCGGTCTTACGCCGCAGAGTGTCACCAGACTCGGAGGTTACAGGGTGCAGGGCAGGGACGCTGAATCGGCCGCGCGCATCATGAAAGACGCCGTCTTTCTCGAGAGTGCGGGATGTTTCGCAGTGGTTCTGGAATGCGTGCCCAGGGAGCTCGCGCGCAGGATAACCGGTAAGCTGCGCATCCCGACGATAGGTATAGGCGCCGGCTCTCACTGTGACGGTCAGGTCCTTGTCACGCATGATATAATCGGATATTTTGACAAATTCCTTCCTAAATTCGTAAAACAGTACACAAACGTCGGCGAAAAGATCCTGGAAGCTGTAACGAGATTCAAGGAGGAGACAACATCCGGGGCCTTCCCGGATGACGGCCATTCTTTCACTTCTTAGAAGGATTGATCCCGATGAAGGCATATATCGAGGCATGGGAAAAGATCTTCGGGTTCAAAGGCGCAAAACGGATCTTCATAGCGGCGACACGCCAGAACGTCGGTAAGACTACCATTTCCCTGGGGCTTATTTCCAATTTAAAGGATCGCTTTACGAACATAGGTTTTATTAAACCCGTGGGACAGCGTTATCTGGTGGAAGGCGGGCATAAGATAGACGAAGACGCTGTCCTTATGGACCGGATATTCGGTTTCGGCATGTCTCTCCGGGATATGTCGCCTGTCGCCGTCGAAAGGGGATATACGGAAAGGTTTATCGACGGACTTGCCGCGCACGATGCGTCCGGAGAGATCAAAAGGGCGTTCGGACGCGTTTCCTCCGGAAAGGACATTGTCATTATCGAGGGGACAGGACATGCGGGGGTGGGGTCTGTGTTCGATCTGTCTAACGCGGCGGTGGCGAAACTGCTGGGGTCAAAGGTCATTCTCATATCTTCCGGAGGGGTGGGCAAGCCTATCGACGAAGTAATGCTGAACAAGTCTTTGTTTGACAAACTCGGGGTCCGGCTGGCCGGCGTGATAGTGAACAAGGTCATGACCCACAAATATGAGAAAGTGAACAGATACGTACGTGCGGGCCTGGAACGCCTGGGAGTCCCTGTTTTAGGAGTGGTCCCTTACATCGATACGCTGGATACGCCTTCTATGAGGGATATAAAGGAAGTGCTGGATATGCATGTCATTTCCGGAGAAAAGCATATGGACAGGCAGATGAAAAGGATACTCGTGGGCGCGATGGAAGTGAGGGACGCGGTGCAATATCTGGAGGAGGACTGTGTGGTAATAACCCCCGGCAACCGGGTAGACCTTATTAACCTTCTCATAAGGGTCCATACGGGACGTTTCAGGGCTCCGAGAAGAATAGCCGGGCTTATACTTTCCGGCGGAATAACTCCCCCCCGGCGGATATTTAACGCGTTAAGAAAAACCACTATTCCTACGATAATCTGCCGTTACGATACATATGATGTGGCTTCGAAGATACATGACCTTACCGTGAAGATCAAATCAAGGGATAAGAACAAGATCCGGCTCGTTGTCGATATGGTCCGGCGTTACGTGGATATCGACGCGGTGGTCAGCAGTCTGAGCTGAACAGGGGGACAGGAAGCGGTCTTATGTGGCGGATTTTCCCGGTGTCGATCATCTGCGTTCTTTTCACGACCGGCTGTGCCCGGGAGACGGGCATGGACAGGCATAACCGGTATTCACGGACAGAGCCGCTGATGGGCACGTTTGTCCGGATCATAGTGCCTGAGCGAAGGCGGACGAACGGGGAACCCCCGGGGGACGCGGTTAAAGCGGTCAACGGGGCGTTTCAGCTCGCGTCCGCGCTGGAAAAAAAATTCAACATCTATGATCCGAAAAGCGAGATAAACGGCCTGAATATCGCTAAAGACCGGTCTGTTTCACCGGAGCTCTTTGACCTTGTGCAAAAAGCGAAAAACATGAGCCGCCTGACGAACGGGGCCTTCGATATGACCGTGGCTCCGATACTGAAAGCGGAAGGATTTTACGAAAATATGCCCGGATATATCCTGGAGGAAATACCCGGTGAGTTTGACGGGAAAGGATGGGAAGGGGTCGTTCTTTCCTCTGACAGGACCAACGTGGCCCTGGGCGATGGGGTATGGATGGACCTTTCAGGCATTGCCAAGGGGTATATCGTTGATCGTATGGCGGATCTTTTGAGGGGAAAGGGGATACGGAGGTTTCTGATAAATGCCGGAGGCGATATATATTGCGGGAGGAAAAAGGGACATGGTAAGTGGATGATCGGTCTCAGGGCGCCGGGTACGGAGAAGATATTACTTACGCTGGCAGTGGAAGAAATGGCGGTGGCTACCAGCGGTGATTATGAGAACTGGGTCGTGGATGAAAGTACAGGGAAGGCCTCTTCGCATATCATGGACCCGTCACGCCAGGCGGCAGTGGAAAAGCGGTTTTCGAGCGTGACAGTGATCACGCGGACATGTACGGAAGCGGATGCCCTGGCAACCGGCATGATGGCCATGGGAAGGGATAAGGTGATCGCTCTTGTCGATACTATCGGCGGTGTAGAGGCTATCGTGGTAACTTCCGACGGAAAAGGCGGCCACAGTGTGGATCGTTCCGGAGGAGCCCGGGAATATATGGCAGGTGGTCAGAAGTGACGCGGGTGGTAGTGGCCATGTCAGGCGGCATTGATTCAAGCGTTGCCGCGCTGGAACTTAAGGATAAAGGATACGAGGCCGTGGGCGTTACCATAAAAACATGGCCCGGCCCGGAACGCGGTGACTCCCCCGGCGGAACACGCGATCCCGCGGATGCGATCCGGTCCGCCCGCGGCGCTGCGAAGGACATGGGCATACCGCATCGCGTGATAGACCTTTCAAAGGAATTTTCCGAAGAAGTAACGGATCATTTCGCGAGTGAATACGCGCGCGGCAGGACCCCCAATCCGTGTGTTTACTGTAACAGCAGGATAAAGTTCGGTCATTTATACCGGAGGGCGGCAGGTATGGGCGCGGACAGGATAGCTACGGGTCATTACGCGCGCCTTGTAAGAAGAGGAAAAGAACATTATCTCGCTGAAGCCAGGGACCTGGAAAAGGACCAGTCATATTTTCTTTACGGTATTTCCAGGGAGATCCTGCCGTTTATAGACTTCCCTCTCAGTGAATACACGAAAGACGAAGTGCGTACGATCGCGATGGAAAGGGGTATTACGGCATCCGCCCGGAGGGAAAGCCAGGATGTCTGTTTCGCGGACGCCCCCGGGGATTACCGCGGGTATCTTGTAAAAACAGGCCTGCAAGCGTTCTCACCCGGCGATATTCTGAACGTGGACGGCGATGTTATCGGACAACATAACGGGATCGCGTCTTATACCGTGGGACAGAGGCGCGGAGTGGGGGTTGCGATGGGGGAGCCTGTGTATGTGCTGAAGATCTCTTCGCGGGCCAATACCATAACGGTCGGCCGCAGAGAACACGCGATGGAACGCAGGATCCGCGTATCCGGATTGAACTGGCTTGTCAGTGACAGGCCGGATGGACAGGGGGAATTTCAGGTCAGGGTCCGTTATTCGGGCAGGAAGGCCCGGGCCATTGTCGCCCTTCATGGCGAAAGCGATGCAATAGTGGAGTTTTTTGAACCCCAGTTCGCGCTCACACCCGGGCAGGCGGCCGTATTTTATGACGGAAGCATCGTCGCCGGCGGCGGAGTGATCGAAGAGGTGCTTGATTGAGGGAGCACAGAGCCTGCTCCGGGGTATTCCTACCAGAAGCTTGTAAACTTCTATAACCTTTAGTGAAAGTTCGGAAATTATTTTTCCAAGCTCGGCCGCGTCGGAATTGTAGTTACGTGTGACGTTCAAGCTTCT
>DAOVKF010000015.1 GCA_030631915.1 Candidatus Omnitrophota bacterium | reverse complement strand
CGATCACGGGTGGACATGACGTGGGGACGAGTTCGTTCGAGATGAAGGAAGGCATTGAACGTCACCTCAATGCATGGTTATCTTCAGGTGGCATAACATCGGGCAGGTTCGGCAGCGCCTCATTCTTTCTGCAACACAGAAAATAGACATGGCAAAGGGTTATTTAGCTTTAGTATTGCACGCCCACTTACCTTTCATAAGGCACCCCGAATACGAAAGTTTTCTTGAGGAAAACTGGTTATTCGAGGCCCTTACCGATACGTATATCCCTCTTATAAACGTGTTCGACGGCCTTATAGAGGAGGGCGTGGATTTTCGCGTGACCATTTCCCTCAGCCCCACCCTGATGAGCATGATGCTGGATGAACTGCTCATATCGAGGTATTTGCGGCATCTGGATAAACTTATCACTCTTTCGGCAATGGAAGTCAAAAGGACGCGGTCAGACGAACGGCTCAATAAACTGGCTGTAATGTATAAAGAGAGATATGAATACGCCCGTCACGTGTTTTCCGAAAAATACGGAAATAATATATTACAGGCCTTTAAGAAGTTCCGGGATCTCGGCAAGCTGGAGGTTATAACCTGCTGCGCGACACACGGTTACCTGCCGTTTATGGACCTGCACAGATCGGCCGTAAAGGCGCAGGTTAAATCCGCGGTTGATACGTACAGGACGGTTTTTGGAGACGCACCCAGAGGCATGTGGCTTCCGGAGTGCGGGTATTGCTCCGGGCACGACGAGGTGTTCGCAGAGTACGGGATCAAATATTTTTTCGTGGAAACGCATGGAATACTTTTCGGCACGCCAAGGCCGAGATACGGCGTTTACAGCCCCTATGTCTGCGGATCCGGGGTCGCGGTGTTTGGAAGGGACATGGAGAGTTCAAAGGCGGTGTGGAGTTCCAAAGAAGGTTATCCCGGCGATTATAATTACCGGGAATATTACAGGGATATAGGGTTTGACCTGGATTATGATTATGTCAGGCCTTTTATCAACGATTGCGGGACACGCATAAACACCGGTATTAAATACCACAGGATCACCGGAGTATCGGACCATAAAGAGATCTACGACAGGGCCGCCGCCCTTGATACCGCGGCGGATCACGCGGGGAATTTCATGTACAACAGGGAAAAACAGATGGAACATCTTTCCGGCTTTATGGACAGGGCGCCTATAGCGGTTTCCCCCTATGACGCCGAGCTTTTCGGGCACTGGTGGTTCGAAGGCCCTGAATGGCTCGGTTTTCTTTTGAGGAAGATACATTTTGACCAGGACGCGATAAAGACCATCACTCCCGGTGAATACCTTGGTCTGTACAAGCGGTATCCGAGGATCACGCCTTCCATGTCAAGCTGGGGCTACAGGGGGTACAGTGAAGTATGGCTGGACGGCTCTAATGACTGGATATACAGGCATCTTCATAAAATGGCCGAACTCATGTCACAGGATGCCAGGGACCACAAAACCCCTTCCGACCTGGACCGGCGCATACTGAACCAGATGGCGAGGGAACTTCTGCTCGCTCAATCGAGCGATTGGGCGTTTATCATGAAGACCGGCACTTTCGCGAGTTATGCGGTGAACAGGACAAGGGAGCATATCGGCAGGTTTCTTGCTCTACATGACCAGTTGAGGGACAGGAACATTGACACGCAGATGCTCGAAGAAGCCGAGTGTAAATATAATTTATTCAAGGATATCGATTACAGAGTATACGCGTAACAGGATAAAACACACAACGAAGGAGGTCAAAAAATATGATCTTTAAAAGGAAACCCAGGATGGCCGTGAAGAAGGTTTCCGGCGTAAAGAAAGCTTCTCCTAAAACGAGCGGCGTTTCGAAGAAGAGGAGTACTTCCGGGATCAGCAGGGCGGTTCCCTCCGGTAAGAAGACACCCGGAATAGATATATCCGAACTTTTTTCCATGATACGGGGCAAGGCTTATGAATTCTACCTGGACCGCTCGGGCGCCCATGGTGACGATCAGGCGGACTGGTACAGGGCTGAGCAGGAAGTAAGGAGAATGCATAAGGTCAAGTAGGAGGCCGGCGACCGGACAGGGGTCAGACTTTTCAGGCAGGTGGTTCGTCGAAGGGTCTGACCCCTTGTTTCACAAGAAAAAAGGTGGAAGTGGAATATGATAAACCCTATGAAAGAGGTATTGTGCGTGATCCTGGGAGGCGGAAGGGGCTCGAGGCTCTATCCCCTTACGAAGGAAAGATGCAAGCCCGCTATCCCTTTGTTCGGGAAACACAGATTGATAGACATCCCTATCAGCAATTGTCTTAATTCAGGCCTGAGAAAGATATATATCCTCACCCAGTTCAATTCGGAATCCCTGAACAAGCATATAAGCCGCACGTATAAGATGGAACCTTTTTCAAAGGGTTTTGTGGAGATCATGGCGGCCGAGCAATCCATGGAAGACGCCGACTGGTTTCAGGGCACCGCTGACGCGGTAAGGAGATGTCTGAAGCACTTTAATGATCCCGTCATCAAGTATGTGCTTATACTTTCAGGCGACCAGTTGTACAAGCTGAACCTCAGGCGCATTATAAGGTACCATGAGAGCAAGAAAGCCGAGGTGACAGTGGCCTGCAATTACGTAAAACCCGAAGAGGCTCCTGATTTCGGGATAATGGCGGTCGACGGGAATGCCAGGATAAAGCGTTTCGTCGAAAAACCGCAGGGTCAATCCGAAATAACGGAAATGGCCGTTAAACACGGCGGCGGGACGTCCTGTCTCGGGTCGATGGGGATATACATGTTTGACAAACGCGTTCTTGTCGAGCTTCTTACAAAGGAGCGTAAAGTGGATTTCGGGCATGAGATCATACCGGACGCGATCCAGACCAGGTCCACGTACGCTTTTATGTTCGACGGCTACTGGAGGGATATTGGGACAATAAAGACCTTTTATGAAGAAAATCTTATGTTGACCGACACTTTTCCGCCTCTTGACATGTTCGATGAAACTTGGCAGATATTCACGAGGCCGAGATATCTTCCGCCGGCAAAGTTTGAGAACAGCACGGTGAAAAAGAGTATCATCGCCGAAGGCGCTATTATTCTTTCGTCCGAGATCGTTCATTCGATAATAGGTCTCAGGTTCCGGGTCGGTTCGGGCTCGGTGGTCAAGGATACCATTACCATGGGTTGCGATTATTACGAGACGGAGGGAAAGATGCGGAAAAATCTCGCCAGGGGTATCCCGTCGCTTGGCGTGGGCAACGGCTGTTACATCGAAAGGGCCATACTCGATAAGGACGTCAGGATAGGCGATAATGTCAGGATCACTAACAGCAAAAATGTGGATAATTACGACGGGCAGGATTATTTTATCAGGGACGGTATAGTCATACTGAACAAAAACGCCGTTATCCCTTCCGGGACGGTTATTTGACAGGGAGTGACATGCGGGTTCTTCTGGTCATTGATATGCTGAAGGATTTCATGGATGAGGATGGCGCTCTGTACTGCGGAAAAGAGAGCAGGAGGATCGTTTCTTTTATAAAGGAGAAGATAAGGGAGTGCAGGACGTCGGACTGCAGGGTCATATATGTCTGTGACGCGCATGACCCCCGCGACAAGGAATTCCGCATGTTCAAACCTCATGCCGTGAAAGGTTCGGAAGGAGCGAAGGTCATTGATGAGCTGAGGCCGGAGACAGCCGATATCATTGTCGAAAAGACGACTTACGACGCTTTTTACGACACGGAACTTGACAGGGTACTGAAGGAAACCGGCGCCGGCCGGGTGGAGGTCGTCGGAGTATGCACTTCCATATGCGTCATGGAAGCCGTGGGGGTTTTGAGCCTCAAGGGATATGATGTGGTTGTTCATAAGGACGGAGTGGCGGATTTTGATCAGGAAGCCCATTGTTTCGCGTTGAACAGGATGGAAAAGGTCTACGGCGCGAAAGTGGAGGGATAAAGCGGTCCGAAGGAAAGAAAATGGCCCAGTGGCAGTACGGAAAGAGGCTTGAACCCGCGGTCTTTGACATGCCGGTGGATAAGATAAAAAGGGGCTGGTACAGCGATAAATATTTTGTCCGCACGAAAGAAATACTCGAAAAAGATAATAATCATTCGGAAGGCCTGATGCAGATATTCTGCAGAGCCGATGCGGTTGTCTGCGGACTGGACGAGGCCATAGCCGTGCTCCGGCTGTGCGCGGACAGGCCGGAGGGGCTGAAGATAATGGCGCTGTACGACGGGGACGAAGTAAAAGCGGGTGAAACGGTCATGACAGTTAAGGGCGATTACAGCACTTTCGTCCATCTTGAGACCGTTTATCTTGGGGTCATTGCCCGTCCCACGGCAGTCGCCACGGCGGTAAGAAAGGTCGTCAGGGCCGCCGGCGCCGGCGGCAAGAAGGTGCTGTTCTTCCCGGCCAGGTTCGATCATTACAGGGTCCAGACCACGGACGGTTATGCCGCTTTTATATCAGGCGCGCTTGGCGTTTCGACCGACGCCCAGGGTTCCTGGTGGGGGGAGGAGGGACTCGGCACGGTTCCGCACGGGCTGATAGCCGCTTATAACGGGGATACCGTTAAAGCGGCCCTGGCTTTTGACAGGTATATGCCGGAAGACATCCAGCGCGTAGTTCTGGTAGATTTTGACAATGACTGCGTGGGGACTTCCCTGAAAGTCGCTGAGGCGCTCGGCAGGAGATTGTGGGGGGTAAGGTTTGATACCGCGGGGGACGTGAAGGATAAGTCCGTCACCAGTGCCGGGGAAAAGTCTTACGGAGTGTGTCCGGAGCTTGTTTTTAAGGCGAGAGAGGCCCTTGACAGAAACGGGTTCGATTATGTCAGGATAATAATATCAAGCGGTTTTACAGAGGAAAAGATACACAGGTTTATCGAGCTTGACGTGCCTTTTGACGCTGTCGGGGTCGGCTCGGCGCTGTTCAGGGAAAAAGTGGATTTCACGGCGGACATTGTCAGGGTGAACGGCAGGTCCGGCGCTAAGACGGGCCGGGGATATAAGCCCAATCCGCGGTTGAACCCCGTTGAATGAAAATATACCCGTCCTGTTCCCGTGTCCCTTTCTTGTGTGGTATAATTAAGTGTAATTCGGATGTAAAAAGACGGAGCCGGAATGGAGAATGCCAGGGCAAAAAGAAAAGCGGAGATATTGGTCGTTGACGACGAGCAGGATATGCTGAAGGTGTTGTCCATGATATTGTCCGATGCGGGATATGACGTGTTTACCGCGACATCAGGGAAGGAGGCGCTTTCAAAGGTGGAGGAACTGCTGCCCGATCTTATTGTCCTGGATATAATGATGCCGGATATGGACGGCATGGAAGTGAAGACAGAATTAAACAGGAACTCTTTTCTTTCGGGCATCCCGGTCATATTTTTGACGGGTCTGAACGACCTGTCAGACAAGATGAAGGGCTTTGGTTTTGGAATAGATGATTATATAACTAAACCGTTTGAGAGTGAGGAGCTTCTCGCGAGGATCGCTTCAGCGCTGGACAGGAGAAGATATTATGAGGAGATATCCATGACGGACGGGCTTACAGGTCTGTATAATGTGCATTATTTCCAGAAACTGATCACCCAGCTGTTCAACATGGCCAGGAGATATAACAGTATTTTCTCGCTCGCGGTCATAGACGTGGACGGGCTCAAGGTCATAAATGACACTTACGGCCACATGGTCGGAAGCCATGTCCTGAAGAGGATCGCCATGATACTGCAGCAGTCCACAAGAGACGCCGATATAGTCACCCGGTACGGCGGGGACGAGTTCGCCGTTATTTTTCCGGAGACCGACGCCTCCGGCTCGGGACAGGTCATAGAAAGGCTGCGCGACAGGATAAACAGTGAATGTCTCAGCCTGAAGGATAAGGACGTGAAAATATATCTCTCCGTAAGCATAGGTATTTCGTCTTACACGAACAGCATCGAAAGCGAGGAACAACTTTTCGAGAAGGCCGATGCGAACATGTATAAGGAAAAGAACGCGAAACGCGGAGACAGGGGTCAGAACGACGGTTAAGGGGGCGTTTCCTATTAAATATGAGTACGATCCTGATCGTAGGAATTATTGTTTTCACCGGTTTCATATGCGGAGAAATAGCCGAGAGGATAGGGCTCCCCAAGGTCACGGGTTATATCACGGCAGGTGTCCTGTTAAATCCTTCCATATCCCGTTTTATCCCCGGGAATTTTCCAGAACATACCGTGATCGTCACGAATATCGCTCTCGCGTTCATTACTTTCTCGATAGGCGGGACACTCCTGTATTCCCGTGTGAAAGAACTGGGCAGAGGAATATTTTGTATCACTGTCTTTGAGGCCGAATTCGCGTTCCTGGCTATCTTTGCGGGTTTTCTGGCAATAACGCCTTTTTTTGCGCGGATACCCGGGGCGACCTGGACATCGGTTTTCATACCCCTGGCCCTCCTGGCCGGTTCTCTCGGGTCGCCGACCGATCCGTCCGCGACCCTGGCCGTCAAGCAGGAATATCATCCGGACGGGGAAGTTTCCTCCACCATGCTGGGCGTTGCCGCGTTCGACGATGTCCTGGGCATCATAAATTACAGCGTCGCGGTAGTGATCGCCGGGGCCCTTATTGCGCATGAACGTTTCAGTATACCCACCACTTTATTGCGTCCTTTGTTCATCATAACCGGTTCGCTGGTCCTCGGGGCCGCCCTTGGCTCTGTTTTTAACGCCATTACCGCTTTTATAAAAAAGGAGACCGAGGGTGTCTTTATCATGGTGATATTCGGGCTTCTGGCGGGCTGTTTCGGTCTCGCGACGGTTATCGGCGTCAATGAACTGCTGGCAATAATGACCATGGGCGTTGTTGTCGTGAACTTTAACGAAAAGAGAGAGAAGATATTCAAGGTCATGGAACGTTACGTTGACGAGTTGATATTCGTCCTGTTTTTCACGTTGAGCGGAATGCATCTTGATTTTTCCGTTCTGGCGGCCACAGGGCCGCTCCTGTTGTGCTTTATCCTGTTCAGGACTGTCGGAAAAGTTTCAGGGACCATGCTGGGCGCGGCCATTGCCGGGTCGTCCCCGTCCGTGAGGAAGTACACCGCCGGCGGTTTGATCCCCCAGGGAGGCATTGTCATAGGCCTGGCCCTGATGATGAAACAGGATCCCGCGTTCGAGGCGATATCGGATATCATGATAAGCCTTATCATAGGATCCGCGGTCATACATGAGCTGGTCGGCCCTGTTCTGGCGAAAATAATGCTCAAGAAAGCCGGGGAGATCGAAACGTCCGGCGGGTCTTGAGCCGGGGGAATTTTTGAGGTCCCACTTATAGGAGATATCCCTGAAAATGAGGAAAAATCTGGTAGTAGGTATATTGAGGCCGGCCGGGGAAGGGGAGAGCCGCGCGCCGCTGGTGCCGTCTGACGTGAACTGGCTGGTCGAACGGGGCGTGTCCGTGGAAGTGGAAAGCAGCCCGGAGAGGGCTTTCAGTGACCGGGAATACCGAAGCTCGGGAGCCAGGGTCCTGGATAAGTTCAGGAAAGCCGCTTTTTTAGTGGGGGTCAAAGCGCCGCGCGTGGATGAGCTGTATGAAGACAGGATATACATGGTATTTCCGCATGTCTGCAAAGAACAGTCCCCGGCCATGCCGTTTCTCAGGGCGTGTCTTGAGAAAAAGATCACGCTGATCGATCATGAAAAGATATGTGATCCGTGCGGCAGGCGCCTTGTCTATTTCGGCAGGTTCGCGGGGATCTGCGGCATGGTCGACAGCCTGCATTATCTGGGCAGGAAACTGGAATGGAAGGGGATCAAGAATCCGTTTTCATCGATCCGTCCCGCGCGAGAATACGGTTCTTTAAAAGCGGTGAAAGAGGCCGTTGAAGGAGTCGGCCGGAAGGTCAAACGCCGGGGATTTGAGAAAAAGCTCTGTCCTTTTATTATCGGCATCACGGGCCATGGGAACGTCTCGGGCGGGGTGCAGGAGCTCCTTGGATCACTGGATCCCGTGGAGATCTCCCCCCGGGATATTCCGCGGTTTATACGGCACCGGAAATGGATGCAGAACAGAGTTTATAAAATAGTTTTTCTCCGGGAGGAAAAATTCCGTTCCAGAAGCGGCAGGTCCTTTTATTCCGAGGAATATCTCAAATATCCCGGAAGGTTCGAATCCAATATGGACGCGTATCTTCCTTATCTCAATGTTCTTGTTCACGGCAGTTACTGGGACAGCAGATATCCACGGATGGTGACCAGAAAGATGGTTCGGAACCTGGCGGGGAAGAGACCTTTCCGCCTGGAATTCATCGCTGATGTATCCTGTGACGTTAATGGCGCCGTTGAATTAACTTATAGGACGACGACTCCTGACGATCCGACGTTTACGTACCTTCCCGGGGTGAATACCTTTGTCGACGGATATAAGGCGGAAGGCGTCACGGTTCTGTCCGTGGATAACCTCCCCGCCGAGTTGCCCCGGGACTCCTCGCGGGAATTCAGCGGCCTTATCCGGGACTACGTGTATCAGATCGCGTCCCACGGCGTAAAAGATATCACCCGTCACGCGGCGGTCCCCGCTGAGATCCGCCGGGCCGTTATCGCGCAGGATGGTAAACTGGCCGCGGATTTCAGGTATTTAGGAAAGTATATCCGGCAGAAGGTTCCGGTCGTTTCCCATGAATAAAGAGAAAAGAGATATTACGATCCTGGCCATCGGCGATAAGGCCGACTACGATTCATATCGGAAATGGCATCATGCGAAGGCCTCGTTCCTGGATCATGGATTCGACTACGCCACTACTGATTATACGCGGCTTCTGGACGGGAAGATGCCGCGTATAAAAACAGAAAATGTCATTATATTCCTGTTTTTCCCGTTTTCCTACTGGGACTCACATATCGAGCATAAAAATTACAGGGGCATATACGCCAACCGTGTCTTTTACAGAAAATTCGTTCGATTCTGGGATATGGTGGAAAGCAGGCTAAAGAAACAGCTCGCCGGTAAAAAGGTCGTTTTTGTCAATGATCCGCGTTTATGCGGGGCGTACAGGGACAAGTTAACCGTAACAAGAAAGCTTGATGAATTCCGGATCCCTCAATCCAGGCTGTATAATGTATCCGGGGTGGAAGAGATCAGGGATAAGCTGTCGGGCGGGCATGAATTTTTTATTAAACCCCGGTACGGCTCGATGGGCAAAGGTATTACGTTCCTGAGCCGGTCCGGGTGGCAGACGAATTTTATCTTTAAGAACAATAAGATCATAAGTCGAAGGTCGGATCACGGATGGAGATTCAATGACGTGACGGGAAAAACCGGCTTTCTCAGGCAGCTTTTAAGGGATGATTTTCTGATCCAGAAAGCCGTGGACCCGTTGATCCTGGACGGCAATAAGGTGGACTTCAGGATATACACGTTTTTCAACAAGGTCATTTATGTCTATCCCAGGAAGAACGCTTCCGGTAAGGTCACGACAAATATTTCCCAGGGCGGTCAGGGAGATTCCGGACTCCTGGAGATCCTGCCCGGAAGCCTGGTCAGCAGGGCGGAAAAAGAGGCCGTAAGGGTATCAAAGGCGTTAAATATCAATTTTGCGGGGATAGACATCATGCCGGATAAGAACCTTAAGGACCTTTATGTCCTGGACGTTAACGTGTTTTCGGGTTTGCCCGGAAAAAAGACGTTTGATCTTGCCGAGTGTGTGGCAGGGGAATTGAGCAAAAAAGGGAGGGTCCTGTTCTCCTGACATCGGACATTTTTGACATCAGGGAGATGGGAGTCCCCATACTGTAAAAAGGTTAAATAGAGGGGGTGAGAACAATGCCTGTTTTTACTTACGCATGCAAAGATTGCGGCGGGAAATTCGATCTGCTGGTAGGAGTGACCTCTGAAAAAGCGGAGTTTAAATGTAAAAAATGCGGCAGTAAAAATATCGAGAAAATTATCGGGTCGTTCAGCATAGGTAAAGCCGGCGGCGGATCGGGTTCCAGCGGACCCAGTTGTCCGACCGGGACATGCCCTTTCTAAAGGGGGATACAAAGATGGTCGAGTTCGAGACGACTATATCGGATATAGTCCAGCGGACGCATAATGTTAAAAGTTTCCGGTTCAGGTTAAAAGATGATGTGGATTTTAAACCGGGACAGTTCTTTTCTGTGACTTTGAAGATCGACGGAGTGGAAAGGACAAAATATTTTTCCTTCTCCAATTCCCCTACAGAGAAGGGGTATGTAGAATTCACCAAAAGGATCACCAAAAGTGATTTTTCCGGGGCCCTGGATAGCGCAAAGACCGGCGATCGGGCAAAGCTGAAGATGCCCTACGGTTCTTTTACATTTGAAGGAGAATACCGGAAAATAGCCTTTCTGTCCGGAGGGATAGGCATAACGCCCATAAGGAGCATATGCAAGTTTGTCACGGACAAGGGATTGCCGACAGACATAGTATTGCTTTATGGCAACAACAGGGAAGAAGATATTATATTCAGGCAGGATCTAGACCGGTTGAGCCTGATCAATAAAAATATGCGCGGGGTTTATACCCTGACTTCACCGGACATCGACAGGCAGTCATGGCCGGGCAGGACCGGTTTTATGGATGATGAGATGATAAAAGAAGAAATTACCGACTATGAAGACAGGGTTTTTTATATCTGCGGCCCGCCGGTGATGGTAGCAGGCCTGACTGACATATTGAGGAATAAATTGAGTGTCGGCGAAGATAGGATCAGAAAAGAGAATTTCGCGGGTTATTAAAGAAGAACGTGACGGTTAAAGGTCCAGTTCCGATATGCTGAAGATAAAAAATCTGACTGTTAAGGTGTCCGGCAAAGAAGTCCTGACCGATATAAACCTTGATATCAGGAAGGGGCAGCGAATGGCGCTTCTGGGGCCCAACGGTTCGGGCAAGACCTCTTTGCTTATGGCCATAATGGGTTTTTCCGATTATCGGATCACACGGGGGGACATTATATTTAACGGCAAAAGGATAAATGATCTGAGCATTGATGAACGCGCCCGTTCAGGTATCGGTGTGATGTTCCAGAGGCCGCCCAGTATAAGAGGCGTAAAGACAAGACAGATGGTGCAGTTGATAAAACGGGACGGTTTTGATATTGATAGGGATGCGGAGGAACTCAAGTTGAAAGAATTCCTGGATAGAGATATAAACCTGGGGTTTTCCGGCGGAGAGCTGAAACGCTCGGAATTGTTACAGCTTGTGGCCGGCTCTCCCCGGCTCAGCCTTTTTGACGAGCCGGAGTCCGGGGTGGACCTGGAAAATACGGTACTGGTCGGCAGGGTCATGAACAGGATACTTGACAGGGATAAAGATAACGCCGCTTTGATCATTACCCACACAGGCTTCATCTTTGACTACGTGGAGCCGGATGAAGGTTGTGTCCTGGTGGGGGGGAGAGTCCACTGCATGGGTGACCCAAAGGAAATACTGGAGACAATAAAGAAACACGGCTATGGATGGTGTGTAACATGCGAAGGGGAAAGACTGAAAAGGAAATCCCGCGGAAAAGGCGGGTAGACATTAGATCATACAGATCCCAGGCCGGACCCAGGGCTTACGTGGAGGATCCGCGCGAGTTGAGTCCCGACCAGAAAAAGAATATGCTGTCCGCCGGTGTGGACCCATCGCAGAAGGGCCGGTCCGGCACGTATATTCAGATGGACCACGATGTAGTGCACGCGAACAGCCTTTATCCGGGATTGGAGGTAATGAGCAGTACGCAGGCGCTAAAACAATATGAATGGCTGGACAACTATTTCTGGAAGCTGGTCCCGGTCGATACCGATGAATTCACGGGACAGGCGCGGATCCAGCCGCATCACGGTTATTTTTTAAGAGCGCTCCCGGGTGTAAAGGCGGCCTATCCCTTACAGGCATGCCTTTTCATAAATGATGATAATATTATACAGAATGTCCATAATATAATAATCGCGGAGGAAGGGTCCGATCTGCAGGTCATTACCGGCTGCGCGACAGCAAGCGACGTGCGCAGGGGCCTGCATATAGGCATTTCGGAATTTTTTGTCAGGAAAGGCGCGAGATTGACCTTTACCATGATCCACGACTGGGCGGAAGATGTCTCTGTCCGTCCCAGGACCGCTGCCCTGGTTGAAGAAGGCGGCACGTTCTTATCAAATTATATCTGTCTTAAGCCGGTAAAGGATCTACAGATGTATCCAAAGGCGGAACTCGTCGGCCGGGGCGCGGTCGCCCGGTATAATTCCATGTTGTTCGCTCATCCCGGTTCACATCTTGATGCGGGTTCAAGGGTAATATTGAAAGCAGAGGGCTCAAGGGCAGAGGTTGTGGCCCGGGCGGTCAGCGCGGGCGGAGATATTATCGCCAGAGGCCATCTAAAGGGAGAGGCAAAAGGGATAAAGGCTCACCTTGAATGCCGCGGCCTTATGGTGGCCGCGAAAGGGCTGATACACGCTATACCGGAACTTGAGGGAACCGTCGAAGGAGTGGAGCTGTCTCATGAAGCAGCGGTGGGAAGGATCGCCCGTGATGAGATAGAATATCTCATGGCAAGAGGACTCAGTCAAGGCGAGGCTCAGGCGGCCATTGTCAGGGGGTTTTTGGATACATCCATAATGGGTCTGCCTGACCCGCTGCAAAAAGAAGTGGACAAAGCCATAACCGTCTGTGAAAAGGAGATGTTCTGATGCCCCTGCCTCATCGACAGGGGACTGCGGAAGGAGCTGGATCATGGAAGCATTGAGACCTAAAGTCGCTGTAGTAGGAGCGGGTAACGTTGGCAGCACTTTTGCCTTTTCTTTGATGACGAGCGGGGCAGCCAGGGAGATAGTTCTTATTGACAGGGATGTAAAACGGGCTGAAGGGGAATGCATGGATCTGAACCATGGCGCGAGTTTCGTCCAGCCGGTAAAAATATATTCCGCCGGATATGAAGGCTGTAAGGAAGCCGATGTTGTGGTTATAACCGCCGGCGCCAAACAGAAGCCGGGGGAAACAAGGATAGATCTGGTCCGGAGAAATGCCGGGATCTTCAGGGATATCATACCCGAAATATCAAAATACGCAAAAGACGCGGTTCTTTTAGTGGCGACAAATCCCGTGGATATTCTTACATATGTAACCCTGAAGATATCAGGCTTCCCTCACAACAGGGTCATTGGTTCAGGCACGGTTCTGGATAGCTCAAGATGCAGGTACCTGATAAGCGAACATTGCCGCGTTGACCCGAGAAATGTCCATGCTTATATAATAGGCGAACATGGTGATACGGAGCTTCCTGTCTGGAGCAATGCCAGTATAGGCGGGATGAAGATAGAAAAATATTGTCCGACCTGTGACAGGTACGGTCATTGTGACCGCGAGAAAGAATTGGGAAATATTTTCAAGGAAGTGAAAAACGCGGCCTATAAGATCATAGAGGCGAAAGGTGCCACTTACTATGCGATCGGTCTGGCTCTGGTAAGGATCGCTGTATCCATATTGCGGGATGAAAGGTCGGTATTGCCGGTTTCCACATTGATAGATGATTACTATGGGATAAATGATATATGTTTGAGCATACCGTCCGTAGTCGGCAGAAACGGCGCGGGACAGTTCTTGAGGCTTGAACTTTCCCCGCTCGAGCAGGAGCAGTTTAAGCGTTCGGCACAAACGCTGAAAGACATAACCGGAAATATAATATTGTAAAAGGTGGCGGGGGCCATGGCAGTAGAAAAAGTTGGGGAAAAATACAGATGCAATGTGTGCGGCAACGAGGTTATTGTGACAAAGGCCGGCGGCGGGGAACTCGTCTGTTGCGGGCAACCCATGGAGAAAATAGAAAGTAAAAAATAGGGACAGACACCCTGTTTTACCAGGTGATACAGACGCCTGTTTTGTTGAACCAGGAGGCAGGCCTGATATTTGACAAAATAGCCTGATAATTCGGTAAAATTATTGGATTCGGATGAACTCGTAATTTCAGGAGAGATCGAAGCTGACAGATCTTAAAGTAGATCATAGAGGAGAACAAATGGAGAAGTTCAAAAAAGTGGTTGCAATAGGGTGTTCAGGATGCGGCGCGTTAGCTGCGCTGTCGGTAAAAAAGCTGGATCCTTCTCTTGATGTGACCATAATCCGGGAGTCGGAAGAAAAAGGATTGTTGACCAGATGCGCGACCCCCTACATCTGCTGCGGTAACGTGATGGTGGACTCATCCTATAAAGATGATAGCGTGTTTACGGAAAAGGGGATAAAGCTGGTAAATGTAAGGGCTGTGGGGATAGACAGAGGAGCGAAAGTGGTCACGACCGCTGATGGAAGCACCTATTCATATGATAAGCTTATTCTGGCAACCGGCGCAAAACCCGTTATACCCCCTGTCTCAGGGGTTAACTTGCCCGGGGTATTTACTCTTCGCACAAGCGGCGACGCCGTTGATATTCTCAATTGGATAAATTCCAGACGCGTCAGGAGTGTTGTTCTCTTGGGCGCCGGCGCAATAGGGATCGAAAAGGCCTATTTGCTTTCCCGACAGGGGATAAAGGCCACAGTCGTTGAAATGCACGGACATATTATGCCGAACATTTTAGATGCAGATATGAGCGAAGAAGTGCAAACCTACATGGAGGAGAAAGGGATCCAGTTGAGGTTGAATCAGAAAGTAGTCGCGATCAAAGGAAAAGATAAGGTCGAAAGTGTAACATTAGCTTCAGGTCAAGAGATAAAGACAGACATGCTCGTTATCTCCGTAGGCGCCCGTTGCAATATTGAGCTCGCCGAGAAGGCGGGGCTAGAGCAGGGGGGGCTTGGTTTAAAGGTTAACGACTATTTGCAGACTTCAGACCCTGACATATACGCCGGGGGAGACCTCATAGAATATCAGAGTCATGTTACCGGTAAACCGGTGCTCGGCCAGTTGCGGCCGAATGCGGTTATCGGCGGCAGGGTTATAGCTAAGAACATTCTGGATCACAAGCTGAAATTCCCACCTTTAATTAACAGCTTTTGCACTAAATTTTATGATAAGTCGATAGCAGGGGCAGGTATCGCTGAATCAGAGGCTGAGAAAGAAGGTATCGAGGTGATCACTGCGAAACAGAGGTCTATCAGCAAGCATTCCATGATGAGGGAGCGCAGGCCATATGTTATAAAACTCGTATTTGATAAACAGAGCCAGAAGTTGATCGGCGGACAAATAGTCAGTGACGCCGAGTGCCCGGTAAGATACATCGATGTAATAGCATTGGCCGTAAGATGCGGCTTGAAGGTTTTGGATCTGACTACTTTGAGATGCGCCGGTCAACCGGAGTTATCTCCGGATCCCGGCAAAGAACCGATAGCCTTAGCGGCAGAAAGTGTCTTTGAAAAGTTGGTAACCATGGGGTCGGCTCTCAATATTTGACAAAACAGACGGATGGCCTTAGTTGCCTTAAACCGGCTCTCTTGACCCGTAGTAAAAAGCTGCGGTTTATGCGGGTAAAGAAGATCAAAAAAAATGAAAGAAATAAGCGGCGATCCGGGATCGTAGAAATATGAGATATATAACTTCTCAACAGATGAAGGAAATAGACAGGCGCGCAATAGAAGAGTTTGGCGTGCCTTCACTTGTTTTAATGGAGAACGCGGGAAGAGGCGCTGCCGGAGTCGCGCTTGATATGGTATCAGATAAAACCGATAAAAAAGTAATTTGCGTTTGTGGCAAGGGCAATAACGGCGGAGATGGTTTTGTATGTGCCAGGCATTTGATCAATAACGGGATCGATACAGAGATATTTTTAACAGGAGAGCCTTCCGGACTAAAAGGAGATGCAAAGATCAACTTTGATATTTTAAGGAAAATGAAGGTAAAGATCAGGATCTTAAAAAGCGATAAAGATCTTGAACTCTTTAATGAAAGGTTGAAAGACGCTCAACTTATAATAGATGCGATATTCGGGATCGGTTTATCCGGTGAAATAAAAGAACCTTACAGTAAAGCTATCAGAACAATGAATCAATGTAAAAAGTCTATTTTGGCAATAGATGTACCCTCAGGCTTAGACGCCAGCACAGGGAACATCCTTGGAGTTTGCATAAAAGCCAGGAAAACGGTCAGTTTTGGTTTACCCAAGACCGGCTTCCGTGAAAATCAGGGTCCTTCAAGCACTGGAGAATTGATCATAGCAGATATTTCTATCCCAAAACAACTCTTAACAGGGGTTGTTGAGAACTGACCCCTTGAACCCTTTGTAAGGGCATAAGAAAATTCAGGGAAATACTTAAATGGGGGAATATGAGACAGAAAAGCAGGAAATTTATTTATAGAACAACAGTATCCTGGGCCGAAGAAAAGAAAGGGTTTCTGTGTTCAGCCGGCAAGCCGACGATCGAGGTGGCTACGCCTCCGGAGTTCAAAGGGCATGAAGGTATATGGACGCCGGAAGAGTTATTCGTCGCTTCGGTTAACATTTGTATTAAAACCACGTTTCTGCACTATGCCCAAAGAGAGAATTTCGAATTTTTAAGTTACGAGAGTGAAGCAGAAGGGGTTTTAGAGAGAGTCGGGGATCAGTTCATGTTTTCCGGGATCAAGGTCAGGCCCAGGGTTGTAGTTGCCATGAGCGCTCAGATCGAAAAGGCGGAAGAGCTTATAGAACTTTCCGAAAAAAATTGCCTTATAAGTAATTCCATAAAGTCAAAAGTGGAGGTTATCCCGGAAATATCGGCCCGGGGCTGATATTTTTCCGGGGGATCCAGGGGTCAGGTCCCAACCCGTACCCGCCTATGGCAACGCGATCATAAGGAGGCGTAAATGAAACGATTTTTTGGCTGGAAGATCATTCTGGGCATGTTACTGGTAATTCTATCGGCAGCCGTTTACTATATTCATTTTTTGATCTTCAGGGATGCCCACCATATTTTCATATACCTTATCGGTGATGTCGCTTTTGTGTTTCTTGAAGTTCTATTGGTCACCATGATCCTCCATGGCCTGCTTGTCCACAGAGAAAAACAGGCTATTCTCAAAAAACTGGATATGGTAATAGGGACGTTTTATAGCGAAGTAGGGACGGAATTATTGAAAAAATGCTCTAGTTTTGATCCGGAGGTTTTTAAGATCAAACAGCATCTTGTGGTGGCAAAAGATTGGTCTGATAAAGAGTTTTTCAGGGTCAAGAAACAAATAGTGGAACATGATCCTGATATTGACAGCAAAAGAGGCGATCTAGCGGAAGTAAAAGATTTCCTGATAGGAAAGAGGCAGTTTCTGCTTAATTTGTTGGAGAACCCCAACTTACTGGAGCACGATATTTTTACAAATCTTCTTTGGGCGGTTTTTCATTTAACTGACGAACTGGCCCACAGGGGAGATCTCAGCGGATTGCCGGAGACTGATTATGAACATCTTGCCGGAGACATTAAAAGAGCATACCATCAGTTGATCCTTCAATGGCTGGATTATATGCAGCATTTAAAGCAGGATTATTCTTATCTCTTTTCTCTTGCAATGAGAACAAACCCTTTTGACCCTGATGCGTCAATAGGGGTAAAATGAATAAAGAAGTTAAAAAAAATTACTAATTGTTTCTGTCGGGTTTCCTTTAATGGAAACGGACGAGATGAATTTTGAGATGCTTGTTGTCGCGGAAAAATAAAAGAAGGAGAAAATACAATGTATACTGTCAGAAAAACTGTATACTTTTTGTGACAAAAATCATGGTCATTTTATAAGTAACTATAAACAAATAAAGGTGTTATGATAAATTTACTTAAAAGAGGGTACTGTTCACTTCATAAATGTTCACTGTCTGAAAATGTTGCTATCCACCGGACATTTAGTGTTCACAATCTCCCTTAAGTCTATACGCATATCAATAAGTGTATAGTCTTTTCCAGAATGCAGTTTTCCATTGACTTATAGGTTTTGCATGTTATTATATCAATGTATTATCGTTGGCAGAATGTAACCATGGAGATACATATGGCAAACAAAAAAACATTTAGTTCCCTTAGTCAAACAGAGACAGAACTTATCGCACGGCTTGTATATGAAAAAAAGGAGATCGTAACAGCAAAAGAGTTAGATTCTTTTTTACCTGCTGATTTTCCTTACAGACGACAACTTGT
>DAOVKF010000139.1 GCA_030631915.1 Candidatus Omnitrophota bacterium | reverse complement strand
TGGGGATACAGCTTCTGCGGATACTCCGGGACATCCACGCGCGCGGCATAATACATTGCGATATCAAACCCGCGAACATCTTTTATGAAAACGGAAAAATAAAAATAGGGGATTTTGGTATCGCACAGTATATCGCGCAAGGCCGGGACAAAATGGTGCTGGACGAGATCAGCGGAACGGACAGCCATGTCTGGGGCACCGCTCCGTATGTGGGACACACGGCTTATGACGGCATTTATAAGAGATCCTCGGATCGATTTGCATTGGGGCTCACCTTGCTGGAGCTGCTGCTTGGCGAAAAAAAAGGGTTTGATACATCGCCCGCATCGAATGAAAAGGAGGATGTAAAAAAATGGTTACAGGACAGGCAGGCAATGGTCGGAAAATTAATGGAACACTTTAAAGGGGACCCGATATATGCCTTTATTGCCGATCTGTTAATGGAAGATCTGGATGCGGCCGGTAAAGAAAAGGATAGCTCTGCCACAGATTGGACCACTGAAGCCCTGCAAAGGTTGGCTGACGTAAAAGAAGAGATGGCCGGGGCCCGGGAAGAAGTCCCGGCACTGAAAAAGGAAGCAAGGGCGGTTGCAGAAAGGGCCGCGGCCTTAACCGCGAGAGCCGGATCCGCTGTTGCGAAGGTTCTAAGCGACCTGACGGCCCGGGCCGCGCGTCTGGGAACGCAGGTGCAGATCTTTATGGGGACTCTGATCTCAAGGACTAAAGGGTTGTTTGCTCTGGCCATGAATGGGATGAGAAGCTTTTTTGGCGCGAGAAGGCTGAGCAAGGCTGAGAGCCGGAGTCCGGAAAAAACACAGGAGGAGGGATCTAAACTCGAACTTGAAATCGAAACCCAAAAAGACTTTGGCATAGCCGGTGACGGCCAGGGAGGGGCCAGCCGGAAAGAGCATGAAGAATATCAGAAGAACATCCCCGCGGTACTGGCCCAGATAGCGGAAGATCTTGATCGTGAATTTGAAAAACAAGGCGATAAGTACAGGGTGAAATTTGACGAGAAGACCGGTGAGTATGGTATCAGAGACGCGGTAGAAAGGCTGGGCGGGAGTATAGGGACGGAATACGGGGAAGTAAGGATAGAGAGCGGGGTCCTGATAATGATAGATACCAGGTTCGATGTCGACCACGCGGGCCGGGGGAGACTGCAGGTCTTCGCGCGCACAGAAGCCAGGGCGCGGCACGAGCTGACAGAGCTGGAAGGATGGATAGCTTTTGCCGCAGGGCTGGGACTTAAAGATAAACACGGCGTTTTGATCACAGAAGAACGGATAAGGGATACAAAAGACGCTGAAGCGGCGCTGGGGGACATCCTCATCGGATATATGAACCGGAATGAAGAAAATTACAATGAAGTGATGCGGAAAGACTTTGCGCTTCATAAACAGGCCCTTGTGGAAGAAGCCGGAATGCTTGAAGCACAGGGCAAAATAAAAGAAGCGGAAGAAAAAAGGCTTGAAGCCGGGGCAGTCCTGCCAGGCTTCGGGGCGTTCCAGAAAGGTGTTTTACACGACTTCTTTATAGCAAGCGCTGGCAGGGAAGCGAGTGACCTGGAACGGCTGGAAAAGCAGAAGGCTCTTGCCGAACAGGAATTGAAGGAAGCGCAGGCTGAACTTGCGGAAGCTGAAAGAAAGGCTGAAGCCATATATATGAAACTCGGGAACGCAGGTGCGGGTTGGAAGAGACGAGATGTTGAAGCTGTGCAGAATGTTGTTTTGGACGAGGCGGTTGATCAAAGACACGTTGTGATCGGCGATATTCACGGCAATTTTGAGGGTCTCATCCTTGACTTGCGGGATGCCGGCTTGATCGACACGGAGAACAACTGGATCGGTGGCGACGCTGTTCTCGTCCAGATGGGGGACGTTATAGACAGAGATCCAAGAGGACGCGAGGCAGACGTATTGTTGCGGAAACTTCAGGAACAGGCACGCAAAGAGGGAGGAAACGTTGTCCGCCTTCTCGGAAATCATGAACTGATGTTCATGCAAGGCATAATGGGTGATACGGATATGCTAGGAGTTTGGTTTTATAGTGGCGGAGATAAGCTTATGCAAGAGTTAAGGGATCGAGGAGAAGACCCGGATGCTTTTTTACGGGATCTTCACAGCGATATCAGGGCGGGGGATATAGTTGCCGCATACACCGTTGGCGGCAGGATATTCGTTCATGGCGGAGTGACGGAACATATAAGCGCCGGCCGGACGGTAGAGGAGGTAAAGGACGATCTTAATCAAAGGCTTAAACATGCCTTAGAAAAAGGGGACTTAAGCGAAGTTGAATATAATGAGAACGGAGAGATAGTGGAAGGCGACGAAATCTTCAATATGGGAAAAACCCGGGGAGGGCCAGGTTTGCCGGGCATTTTTTGGACGGATTACAATGACTTGTTAATGAATGAGAAGGAGTTAGAGCTGAAACAGGTTGTAGGCCATACGCCGGAGGAGGAGAAGAAGGAGGAAGAATCTGAAGTCAGAATTTCTCCGGGCAAAAAACTTATTAACGTGGATATAGGCCATGCCAGGGAATATGGCGGGAATCGCGGTTATTTTGAGATGGGCGGCAAGGATGAGCAGAGAAGAAAAGGGAACGCATACACTTTGCGCCGTAATATTACGCCAGAAGAAATGGGAGTTATTGAGGAGGAACATAAAAAAGCCCGCAAGGACCTGAAAGAAGCCGGCGATGAATTTAAAAGGGCTGTTGCTGTCAGCGCTGCTGTCGCCGCTGAAGCCAAAGCCGCTGAAGAGAAGGCTGAAAAAGCCGCGGAAGCTAAACGAGCTGAAGAGAAAGCCGAGAAAGAAGCTGCTGAAGAGGCCGCGGTTGCCGGAGAAAAACTGAGGCAGGGCGCTGTCCCGGGGCTGAAAGAATTTCTTGATAAGCTGGATGTGGAAAAACAGGGGATAAAAACAATGCCACAGCTTATCCGGTACATATTGCAGAACGCGACGCGGGCGAACGGGTTCACTGAAAAGGATGTCGTGGCGCTTGTCCTGTCCGCTTCAGGCAGAGAGACGGCGGTAAAGGAGATATGGGAGGGGATAAGCCGGGTTGCTGAACAGGGGCCGCTCAAGGGATTGCTCAAAGGGCTGAGTTCGGATGAATTAGACAAGATAAAAACAGTAGCAGGCCTTATTGACCTGCTGAAGGATCGGGCGGCGGCCGCTGGATATGGTCAGGGTCAGGTAACGCCGCTCGTCCTGGCCGTTGCCATGAGGGGGGCGCTCAAGGCCCATCCAGCGCACGCGCCGCCTGTTGCCGGGGAAGCGGGCATAGATGAGATATTGAAAGAAAAGGGCACGGATAACGCGAATAAGATAAGTCAGCTGGTAAGTATTGCGACAAAAAGTGAAGATCCAGAAGAAAGAAAGGCCGCGAGAACCGCTCTCGGGAACCTCCTGCAGGGAAAATTCTCGATCGGGGTCGCACGAGTAGACGCGCTGTTAAGCGACGAAACACAGCGGTACTGGATACAGGAAATATACGACAGCATTGACAGGGGCAGCAAAGACGCGGCAGATATTGAAGCGCTTCAGATATTAGACGCAATAATGGAATCCTGTTTTTTTGAAGGCCAAATTTCCCCCTTGTTTGAAGCGGCGCTGGAAATAACCCGGAAAAACATCTCGCATGCGGCGGGTCAGGCGAAAGAGGACATAAAAGGCCTGAGACAGCAGGTAAATAACCT
>DAOVKF010000036.1 GCA_030631915.1 Candidatus Omnitrophota bacterium | reverse complement strand
TCATGCTGCGAAGGGGCGACCTCATGATGTGAATATTCCACCTGAACCCCCATCTGTTCCAGAGTCAGAATAACCTCGCGCCTCACCTCGTTTCCCGCGTCAAGGGTAGTAATATCAAAATATCCACCTTCATCAAGCCCTTCCGTTGTCTTCTCATCCTTAAAGATGAAAAATTCAAGTTCCGGCCCCACAAAAAATGTATACCCCTTTTCTTCCGCTTTTTTCAGGGTCTTCTTCAGTATATACCGGGAATCCCCCTGGTAAGGCGTCCTGTCAGGGTTCAGGATATCACAGAGCATGCCTGCTACGGCCTTTTCCTTCGGCCGGTACGGCAGGATGGTGAAAGTGGAAGGATCGGGCATGGCGATCATGTCGGATTCGTCAATGCGGGCAAACCCTTTGATGGACGACCCGTCAAAGCCCATCCCGTCTTCCAGCGCGTTCTCCAGCTCTTCCCTTGTGATAGCGAACCCTTTCATCTGCCCGGTTATATCCGCGAACCATAACCGTATGAACTTCACGTCCTTTTGTTCCGCTATCTTAATGACATCCTTCGCAGTAAGATTACTCTTCGTCATGATCTCTCCTTTTTTGTTTTTCACTCACATTCACAGTTTATTTTACCTCTATGGCGCACAAAATCAACAAAATAAAAAAACGCCCTTTTGGCTGCCGGTCCTTGCGGCCGAAAAGGACGTCTTTATCCTTTACTTTTCTCGATCTTTGAGTGCTCTATTCCACGCTTTTCCCAGCGCCTGAAAATAAAAAAGGCATTCCTTTTATGAATGCCTCGTCGCTTTTCTCGTGCACTACCATGTGCTTTACAGGAAGTATTCTACTACACATTGCTTTTTTGTCAAGAATTTTATCGGCTTTCTTCCTCTCCGGTCTCCTCCTCTTCCCTGGCGACGACGCTTGCCACGGACATGAGTTCGTCATCCGGTTTCAGGTTTATGACCTTTACTCCCTGCGTGGCCCTTCCGATCCTGCTTATCCCTTTAACGGCGACCCGGACGATCATTCCCTGTCTGGAGATCAGCATTATCTCAGCCTCTTCCCGAACGGTCTTTATTCCCACCACCGGCCCGTTCTTGCCTACTATCTTCATGTTTATTATGCCGCTCCCCCCGCGGGATTGCAAACGATAGGTATCGAATTCCGTCCGTTTGCCGAAACCGTGTTCCGTAACGGTCAGGATCGTCGCGTCCGGTTCCGTTTTCACCATTCCCACAACAATGTCCTCTTTTTTAAGGCCTATTCCTTTTACTCCCTGAGCGCCCCTTCCCATTACCCTGATATCCCTTTCTTTGAACCTTATTGCCTTGCCCATCCTGGTCGCCAGGCAGATCTCATCGCTGCCGTCCGAAAGAAGCGCTCCGATCAGTGTGTCCCCTTCCCCGAGAGTGACCGCGATTATCCCTCCCTTGCGGGGATTGCTGAAAGCGTTCAAAGAAGTCTTCTTGATCTTTCCTTCCGCGGTCGCCATTACGACAAACTGGCCTTCCGCGAACTCCCTCACGGTAAGGACCGCTGTTACCTGCTCGTCTTCCGCGAGTCCGAGAAGATTGACGATGGGGCGCCCCTTTGTCCTCAGCCCTGCCTGAGGTATTTCATGGACCTTTAACCAGTGCAGTTTCCCCTTACTCGTGAACACAAGCATATAGTCATGCGTCGAAGCGATGAAGAGATGCTCTATAAAGTCCTCTTCCCTGGTTTCGGCGCCGGTCACTCCTTTGCCCCCTCTTCTCTGTTTCCGGTAAGCGCTGACCGGGAATCTCTTGACATAACCCGTATGGCTCGCGGTTATCACCATGTCCTCCTCCGCGATCAGATCCTCTATATTAAGCTCACCGGCGGCTTCGGTTATCTCTGTCCGGCGGGGATCACCGAACTTCTCCTTGATCTCAAGACATTCCTCCTTTATGATACCGAATATCTTCCTGTCGCTGGCAAGTATGCCCCTGAGCTTTTCTATTAATTTTATTAATTCCTTATATTCATCCTCGATCTTTTTCGTTTCCAGGTTCGTCAACTGGTGAAGCCGCATCGCCAGGATCGCCAGGGCCTGCTTTTCGGAAAGGCCGAATTTTTTCATAAGGCCCAGCTTCGCGGTCTCCGGGTCCTTTGATCTCTTGATGAGCCTTATGACCTCGTCCAGGTTGTTCAGGGCGATCTTCAGCCCCTCAAGTATGTGCGCCCTTTCCTCCGCTTTGGCCAGATCGAACTTTGTCCGCCTGATCACCACCTCTTTTCTGTGCCCGACAAACAACGCCAGCATCTCCTTGAGGTTCAGGACCCTGGGCTGGTTGTTGACCAGCGCCAGCATTATAACCCCGAAAGTGTCCTTCATCTGCGTATGCTTGTACAGCTGGTTCGTTATGACCTCGGTATTGCATCCCTTGCGAATGTCCAGGACCACCCTCATCCCGTCCCTGTCCGATTCATCCCGGATATCAACGATCCCGTCTATCTTTTTTCCCTTGACCAGGTCCACTATCGAAGCGATCAGCCTGCTCTTGCTTACCTGATACGGTATCTCGGTTATGATAATGCTCTCTTTTCCCTGTCTTTTCTGTTCAATGTGGACCCGTGCGTGCACCTTAAGGCTGCCCCGCCCCGTGCGGTAGGCCTTTACGATCTCCTCTTTTCCGCAGATAAGCGCGCCGGTCGGAAAATCCGGCCCTTTGACCACCTTTATCAGGTCATCCACCGCGCACCCGGGGTCATCTATTACCAGGCACAGGGCATCCACGATCTCCGAAATATTATGAGGCGGTATGTTGGTCGCCATGCCCACGGCAATGCCGCTGGCGCCGTTTATCAGCAGGTTCGGCAATACCGAAGGCATGACCACCGGCTCTTTCAGAGACCCGTCAAAATTCGGCTGCCATTCAACGGTTCCTTTCTCGATGTCCTGCAGCAGCCAGTTCGTTATCTGCTGAAGCTTTGCTTCTGTGTACCTCATGGCCGCGGCCGGATCGCCGTCAATAGACCCGAAGTTGCCCTGGCCTTTTATCAGCGGGTACCGCAGAGAGAAATCCTGCACCATCCTGACAAGCGCGTCATAAACAGCGGAATCACCGTGTGGATGATACTTGCCGAGCACCTCCCCGACTATCCTCGCGCACTTTTTAAAGTCCTTGTTAGACACGATGCCCATGTCCTTCATCGCATAGAGGATGCGCCGGTGGACCGGTTTAAGGCCGTCCCGCACATCCGGCAGGGCCCTGCCCACGATGACGCTCATCGCGTAGTTTATATAGGAATCCTTCATCTCGTTCTCAATGGAGATCGGGATTATCTTCTCGTTCCTTGTATACATTCTTTCTCCTGTCTTCTTTCTCCCGGGTCCCGGCCTATCCTTAAATATCCAGGTTCTTCACTTCCCTCGAATATTTCACGATGAATTCCCGCCTTGGCGCGACGTTGTCTCCCATGAGCACGGTGAACATCTCATCGGCCTCCACCGCGTCATCTATTGTCACCTGCTGCAGCGTCCTTCTTTCAGGGTCCATGGTCGTCTCCCACAACTGCTCCGGGTTCATCTCTCCGAGGCCTTTGTATCTCTGTATCGTCGTCCCTTTTTCGCCCTCTTTCATTATATGGCCCAGAAGGTCCTTAAGCGAAAGGATCCCCTGTATTTCGTCGATCATGAACAGAGCCGTCGCCTTTGTTCCTTTTTTCCCCGCGTCTTTCCCTGCTATCCTTTCTTCTCCCCCGTCTGTTTCATAATCTGCTATGTCCAGATCGAGCCTGGCGATCTCTTTTGTTGTTTTCTCGATCTGTCTTGCCTCGTAAAACTCCTGGACCTCTATGGCCGCGGCCTCCTGTTGCCCCTCATAAGCCGCTTTCTCATCCGCCATCTCGAGCTCCTTTTCCCCTCCTTCTTTTCCCTTTAATCCGGCAAGCTCGTTGTCCGTATATAAAAACCGGTCCTCGCCCTCAATGGTCACTTTATACAGAGGCAGTTTCTTCGTTTTTTTATCCCTGAGCTTCAGATATTTACTGAACTTTACGCCCCTGCGTTCTATGGCCTTCGTCAGTTTTTCGAGTTTCAGTATATGTCCGAGAAGTTCTTTCAGCCTCTTGTCCGTCAGGGTTTTCCCGGTTTTGACGTGCTTCACTTCCAATGATTCCACCCCCCTCTCTATCAGGAACGCTTTCATTTCCTTCTCCGTGCTGATGTATTCCTCTTTCTTGCCCTTTTTCAGACGGTACAGCGGCGGCTGCGCTATATAAACATGCTCCTTTTCCAGAAGTTCGGTCATCTGCCTGTAAAAAAACGTCAGAAGAAGGGTCCGTATGTGTGACCCGTCAACATCGGCATCGCACATGATTATTATCTTGCCGTAACGCAGCTTTTCCGCGTTGAATTCGTCCCCTATGCCCGCGCCAAGGGCCATTATTATGGTTTTTATCTCTTCGTTGTTGAGCACCTGGACTATCCTGGCCTTTTCCACGTTCAGTATCTTGCCCTTTAAGGGAAGGATCGCCTGGTACCGCCTGTCTCTGCCCTGCTTGGCGGAGCCGCCGGCGGAATCTCCCTCGACAAGATAAAGTTCCGTCAGACCCGGATCCCTCTCCGAACAATCCGCGAGTTTTCCGGGAAGGGACCCGCTTTCAAGGACGCCCTTTCTCCGGGTCAGTTCGCGCGCTTTTCTCGCGGCCTCTCTCGCTCTTGCCGCCATTACCGTCTTCCTGATTATCTTTCCGGCTATGTCCGGGTGTTCCTCAAAATACCCGCCCAGCATCTCGTTGGTCATGGCCTCCACCATCCCTTCGACCTCAGAGTTCCCGAGCTTGGTCTTTGTCTGCCCCTCGAACTGGGGGTTGGGGATCTTTATGCTCAGCACCGCGGTCAGCCCTTCGCGCGTGTCATCCCCGGACAGGTCCGCCCCTTTAAGGCCGTCCCGGCTCTTCGCGTATCCTTTCACCGTCCTGGTTAACGCCGATTTGAATCCGGTAAGATGCGTCCCTCCCTCTATCGTGCTGATATTGTTGGCAAAAGAATAGATATTCTCCGCATACCCGTCGTTGTACTGCAACGCCGCCTCAACAAATATCCCTTCTTTTTCTTTCTCGAAATATATGATCTTCCTGTGCAGGGGGCTCTTGTTCTTGTTCATGTGTTCCACGAACGATATGATCCCTCCTTCATAAAAGAACTCGGACTCCTTTTCCACGCGTTCATCCCTGAGTATTATCCTGACGCCTTTATTGAGAAACGCGAGTTCCCGAAGCCGCGTGGCAAGAACATCATACGTGAACCCGGTTGTTTCTTTGAATATCTTCTCGTCCGGTTTAAACGAGACGCTTGTCCCGGTCATTTTTGTTTTGCCGAGCACCTTTACCTCGGATACCGCCTTGCCCCTGTTGTATTCCTGATGATATATCTTCCCTTCCCTTTTGACTTCTACCTCGAGCCATTCAGAAAGCGCGTTCACCACGCTTACTCCGACACCGTGCAGCCCGCCTGATACCTTATAGACCCTGTGGTCGAACTTGCCTCCGGAGTGCAGGGTGGTCATCACGACTTCCAGCGCCGGCTTTTTCAACTTCGCATGTATCCCCACGGGGATGCCCCGGCCGTTGTCGCTTATGGTTATGCTTTCGTCGGCATGGATGAGGACCTCTATCTTATCGCAGTACCCGCCCATCACCTCATCTATGGAATTGTCCACGACCTCGTAAACCAGATGGTGGAACCCTCTTTTTGCCGTATCTCCTATATACATGGCGGGTCTTTTCCTGACGGCTTCCGCGCCTTCCAGGACCTGTATCGTGGTCGCGTCGTATTTCTTCTCTTCTCCCGCTCTGTCCGCCCGTTCTTTTTCTTTTTTCTTCGCCATTTGTTTACGTCCTTTCCTCTATCTCCCCCACCCTGAACCGTATCCCGGTCAGTTTCTTTCTTCCTTTATAGTTCTCATTGAATTTTGTTGTGATGTCTCTCTTTTCCATGGTCATCTTATACAGCCACGCGGAATTTTCCGCAACGACCACCAGTACGCCTTTCTTGAACGCTACCGGCCGCGTGTGCCCCGCGGCCCGGTCTCCGACCGCGGCCGTCCATGCCTCGCGGACGTTCCTTCCCTTGCGCAGGCCCCCTTTTTCCCATCTGTGGATGAGCCCGCCTATTATGTCTTCCAGGTGTTTCGGGTGGTCCGCTCTTCTCACGTTCCGGTACGCGTCCTCTCGCTATGTTCTTTCTCTAAACCACCAGCTGCATCGGTAACACCACGTATATATAGTCCTCCCCTTTTCTGATCACCCCGGGCCTGGTCGGATCGTTCAGTTCAAAGGCGATATCATCGTCCTCCATGTTCCTGAGGACATCGATGAGGTATCTCGGATTAAAGCCTATCTCTATTTCTTTTTCGCCGCTATAGCTGATCTTTACGTCATCCCTGGCTTCTCCAAGATAAGGGGTGTTCTTTGATATGGTCATCTTTGTCTTCTGGATGCTGATCTTTACCGCCTGCGAGTCCTGGTCCGTAAATATGCTGGCCCTTCTCGCAGCTGCCAGAAAATCCACCCTTGATACCGTGGCTATTTTCGTCGACTTCTCAGGTATCACCTTCCTGTAATCCGGATATTCGCCTTCGATAAGGCGTGAAATGACGAAACTCGAAGAGAGAGAGAACATGACCTGGTTTTCGCTGAACTTTATTTTGACATCCCCGTCTTCTCCCAGCAGCCTCTTGACTTCCTGAACCGTTTTCAGTGGGATAATGGCTGTTTTATCAACCGGTGTCTTTTGTGAAAGTTCTTTTTTTATAACCGCCATCCTCCTTCCGTCAGTGGCCACAATGGTTATCGTCCCCGCGTTGACCGTGAACAGTATCCCCGTAAGGACATGTCTCGCGTCATCTTTGCTGATCGCAAAATCCGTGAGGTTCAGCATTTCCTTAAGGACGTTCTGTGGAACGATTATTTCGTCTTTGTTCTTGAACACGGGCAACGAAGGGAAATCATCCCTTGGAAGGCCCATCATCTTGAACTGGGCTTTTCCGCTTTTTATGGAAATGGAATTGTTCTTTTTTATCGACAGGTTTATCTGCTCGTTTTCCGGAAGGGACCTGACTATGTCAAAAAATTTCCTTGCCGGCACGGAAACGGCTCCGCTTTGCGAGGATGTTACCGGAAGCATGGAACATATCCCTATGTCAAGGTCCGTAGCGGTCAGCTTGAGCTCCTTCTCGTCCGTTTCAAGCAGGACATTAGACAGAACAGGCAGACTGCTTTTTTGCGTGATCGCGTTCTGGACAGTCTGTATCCCGTTGACCAGAATTTCTTTTTGAATCATCAGATCCATCTTTCCTCCTTCTTTATTCTTCTACTACGGCTTCTTTTATATATATATAACCGCCGTAATAGGAGTAGAAAACAAAAAAACTGTGGATAACTCCATAAGTCACTATAACCAAAGCACTATCACAAACAACAACCTGTGGATAACCCGGGAAAACTATGTTAAAAAAACACAAAACAACCGGAAATATCCACAAGGGGCTTCCGGCTAAGTCTTTTTGAAACTACCCGGGTAGTCACGTCTTTTTTATCTGGGTGACCAGTTTTTCAATAGTATTCCGGCTCTTTTCATGTTCGTTATATTCTCTGTTTATCTTATCGTTCGCATGAATGACCGTCGTGTGGTCCCGGCCGCCGAAACATTCTCCTATGTCAGGCAGTGAATGGTCCGTTAATTTACGGCACAGATACATCGCGAGCTGGCGGGGATAAGTGACAGCATGAGTGCGCCTTTTTGACTTCATGTCATCGAGCGTTATACCGAAGAAGCCGGCAACCGTTTCCTGTATCTGCTTGATGCTTATTCTGCTTTCTTCTTCTATCATCCCCTTGAGGACCTCTTTTGCGAGATCAACAGAAAGATCGTTCGCTGTCAGTTTTGTGTATGCCACAACACGGATGAGCGCTCCTTCCAGCTCACGGATATTGGATTTGATCTTGTCCGCCAGAAAGAAAAGCACTTCTTTTGGGACCGAAACAGATTCGTTTTCGCATTTTTTCCCGAGGATCGCGATCCTTGTCTCAAAATCGGGAGGCTGAATATCAGAGACCAGGCCCCACGCGAAACGCGAAGCAAGGCGCTCTTCCAGTGTGCTGATATTCTTCGGGGAACGGTCACTGGAAAGAACTATCTGTTTATGCGCGTCATGCAGGGCGTTGAAAGTGTGGAAGAACTCTTCCTGGGTGGATTCTTTTCCGGCGATGAACTGTATGTCGTCGATCAAAAGGACATCCACGTTCCTGTACATGTTGCGGAACTTCTGGGTGGCCCTGGTGCGGATCGCGGCTATCAGCTGATTGGTGAACTCTTCGCTGGAGATATAAAATATCTTTATCTTTGGAAAATTAAGCAGTATCTGATGTCCGATCGCTTTTAACAGATGTGTTTTTCCCAGGCCCACTCTTCCGTAGAGAAAAAGAGGATTATAATTTTTTGCCGGGTTTTCACAGACAGCCAGGGAAGCGGCATGCGCAAACCTGTTACCCGGCCCCACGACGAAGTTCTCAAAAGAATACTTGGCGTCAATACCGATCTCCTGATAACGGCTTTCAGGCAGCTGGCGGGTCCCGGTGAATACGGTCTTTAACCACTCCATGGTGCCGTGTTTTTCCGTCGAGTCTGTCTGTGGCGGCGGTGGAACGTTCTCTTTGACGGCCGGAGAAGGAGGCTTTTCTTCGCGGGGAGGGGTTTTAACCTGTTCAAAGCGGATGGTCAGCTCTTTTCCGGAGGCCTGAAACAGGGCCGTTTTGATCAAACTGATGTATTTTTCCCGGATCCAGTTCTCAAAAAATTTATTCGGCACGCTGAGAGTAATGCTTGTATCATCCAAAGAGCTTTGAGTGATCGGCAGAAACCAGACAGTGAAAATCTGCTCATTTACTTCTGCTTTCAACAAAGACAGGGTTTTTTCCCAGACGGTTTCCATGTTTATTAACAGGTAAAGCGGTTTTTTCAAGAAGAAAGAAACAGGATATCAACAACTTATCCACAGCATGTGCATAAAAGATCACGGTGTCACAAAACAGCATTATAACCATTCGGCCGGGGCAATGCAAGGGGTTTTTTCCTTGACTTGACGGTGCCGTATGTTATAATCTACCCGCTGTTGAAGCAATGAAAATAAAAAAGGAGTTTTTCCGTGAAAAAAGGGCTTACGACAAAGTCAAATATTAAGCGTAAAAGAACACATGGATTCCGCAAAAGAAGCATGACCAGCTCCGGGAGGGCCATTTTAAAAAGAAGGCGCAATAAAGGACGGGCGACCCTCTCCGCGTGAAGACAGAACACGTAAAAAAAACAAAAGAATACCTGGACATTCTGAAGAATAGTAAAAAATGGTCCGGGAAACTGATCTGCCTGTATTGTCAGCAAGCTGAGAGCCAGGAACAGCCTTTTGTGCGTATAGGGACGATCATCACCAAAAAACTTGCCCCGGCGGCCACACAGAGGAATCATATCAAGAGGGTTATATACGGGTTTTTTAATGACCGCAAGAATTTTTTGGTCCCAGGGACCTTAAATGTTGTGAGACTTGTGAGGAGCGCAAGAGACATACCGAAAAGACTGCTTAGTAAAGAGCTCCGTGAAGAACTTGAGAAACTTACCATGCGAGCGGGGATAATAACATGAAAAGAGTCGCGATTTCCTTTATCAAGTTCTATCAAAGAGCCATAAGTCCCTATATTATAAGAAGTTGTAGATATGAGCCAACCTGTTCGCAATATGCCGCTGATGCTGTGGAAGAATTGGGGGTATTAAAAGGAATGCTCAAGGCTTTTTGGAGGGTCATCAGGTGCAATCCTTTTTCCCCTGGCGGGTATGACCCGATTAAAAGAGACAAGAGCAAAAAAGGATAGAATAGCATGGAAAAAAGGATGTTTATTGCTTTAATCCTGTCTTTGGGGATCTTGCTCCTGTTTCAAGCTTTCTTTAAGCCGCGACAGGTTCAGAGAGTAGGGCAGCAGACAGTTAAGCAGGAAATGATCGTTGATGAAAGAACAGATGAAGATACGGTCTTGAGAAAAATTGATTTCTCAACAGCAAAGGCGAAGCCCTTTTCTGAAAAGGAAACAGATGTGCAAACGGAAAAATTTGAAATAATTTTTTCAGATATCGGGGGGGACATAAAAGAATTGTGCTTAAAGGAATTTGAATATGATAAAAAAGAAGTGCTTTTCAGCTCAGAGGATCCGGCAAAACGGGTATTTGCCATACAAAGTGAGGAATTAAAAGGGCTGGGATCAGCTAAATACAAAGCCACCCGGGGTGACAACTTTCTGGAATACACGCTGGAAGAACCGGGATGCATTCAGATCGTAAAGAAATATTATTTTCGACAGCCTGACGATTATATCACCTTAGAGTTACGGCTAAAAAACGTTTCCGACACCAGGATCAATTTTTCATATAGAATGACCGGGCCTTCGGGCATGCGGGAAAGCGGCAAGGTCCGGGGGCGCAGTTTTCTCGAAGCGTGCGTGAACACAGATAACAGTATCATTCGAAAACGTTCCGTGAAAAATACCTGGGAACAAAGGGGAAACATTTCATGGGTCGCGTTAAAGAACCGTTATTTTGTCGTTGCGCTGAAACCGTTCGGGGACCCGGGCGCGGTGCTCATACAGGGAAAAAACAAGGACCTGGCCACATTTGTTCAAACCAGGGAATATAGTTTATCGCCGGGTGAAACACTGGAAGAGGAATACTTGCTTTACGCGGGCCCGGTTGATGACCGCCGGTTAGCCGCGATCGGTTACGGGATGGAAAATATAGTTGATTATGGTTGGTTTGGAGGAATAAGCAAGGTCCTTTTGTCCGGGTTGCGTTTTTTTCACAGAGGCGTGAAAAACTGGGGCATCGCGATCATCCTCTTGACAATGCTGATCAATGCTATCACGTACCCTCTTACCAGAAAGAGTTTTACGTCAATGCACCAGATGAAGAATATCCAGCCGCACATGAAAAAGCTGAAAGAGGTCCATAAGGATAATCCGCAGAAATTAAATAAGGAAATGATGGAGCTTTACAAGAAATATAAGGTCAATCCTTTTGGAGGGTGTCTCCCGATGCTGTTGCAGATCCCCATATTTATCGCCCTTTACCAGGGGCTGATCCGGTCAGTTGAGTTAAAAGGGGCGCGATTCTTATGGATAAAGGACCTGGCAATGCCTGATGCCGCGGGGTTGCCGATATCTCTGCCCCTGATAGGAAATCATATAAACATTCTGCCGTTATTAATGGTAGGCATGATGGTCGTTCAGCAGAAACTTTCCCAGGGCGCGGGCGCGGCCATGACAGATGAACAGGCCAGTCAGCAGAAAATGATGATGATGATGATGCCGGTGTTTTTTGGTTTTCTGTTTTACAATATGCCTTCAGGCCTGGTCCTTTACTGGTTGACAAATACAGTATTGATGAGCGGGGAACAATTCTTCTTGACCCGGAAACTGTCCGCTTAAAGCAATGCCCTTTTTCCCATTCAGCCTGCAATGCACCGTGCCTGCTCCGGGGCATTCCTACCAGAAGCTTGTAAACTTCTATAACCTTTAGTGTCCGTTCAAACGTTATTTTTCCAGGCTCGGCCGCGTCGGAATTGTAGTTACGTGGGACGTACAAGCTTCTGTACGGAACACCCCGGAGCAGGCTTTCCACAAACACCCCCTGCAACTCCTATATCCCTCTGCTGTGTTTCCGAAGAAAACAAGAGAGTA
>DAOVKF010000203.1 GCA_030631915.1 Candidatus Omnitrophota bacterium | reverse complement strand
TAGAAGTTTACAAGCTTCTGGTAGGAATGCCCCGGAGCAGGCGCAGCGCGTTGTATGGTCAAGGGGCAGGGGGGAGAAGGATGATGGAGGATAAATACGTTTTTCTGGACAGGGACGGAGTGATCAACGAGGACGGTGACGGATGGACCGAGCACGGGTATATTACGCGGTGGGAGGATTTCCGTTTTTTGCCGGGCGTGCCGGAAGCGCTGAAAAAGTTCGCCGATTCCGGATACAGGTGTGTTATCATATCAAACCAGCAGGGCGTGGGTAAAGGCTGTTTCACCCGGCGTGAGCTTTCCGCCATAACAAAAAGGATGGTCGATATCGTGAAAAGGGCCGGAGGGGATATCGCGGGTGTTTATTACTGCACCCACACGCGGGAGGAACAGTGCGGCTGCAGAAAACCCGAAACAGGGCTTTTTCGGCAGGCGCAGGAAGAGCTCGGTATAAGCGACCTTCGCGGGAAATATTATATAGGGGACATGGAGCGCGATATTCAGGCCGGAAAGAACGCCGGATTGGGCACTATCCTGGTCCTTTCCGGCAAGACCTCGTCCCGGGACGTTGAAAAATGGGCGTGCAGGCCTGATCATATCTGCGGGGACCTGTCGGCCGCGGCCGAGATCGTAAGGGGGGCGGGTTCATGAAAAAAATAGTCATTCTTTATTCGACCGCGGGCATGGGCCACAAGAAAGCGGCTATCGCCCTTTTCAGGGCTTTCCGGAAAAGGGGCGATAACGTCAGTGTCAGCAACATTGACACGCTTGATTACGCGACTAAATTTTATAAGTTCCTGTACCTTGATCTTTATGTCTTTCTCATGACCAGAGCGAGGTGGTTATGGGGAATACTCTATTATCTTTCCGATACCCGTATCGTCGATAAGTTCATGAGAAAATTCCGGGGGTCCTTTGACCTGAGGAGCCTCAGGGGCCTTGAAGCCATGCTGGTGAAGGAGAGGCCTGACGCCATAGTCGCGACGCATTTTATCCTTCCGGGCATCGCGGGCGTGATCAAAAGGCGCATGGGGACCGCCCCGAGGTTATACGTGGGCATAACCGATTATGGGCCGCACGCTTTCTGGCTGTCGGAAGACATAGACAGGTTTTTCATCGGGGCGGGGTCAATGACGGCCGGGCTCGTAAAGAGGGGGATAAGGGAAGAAAAGATAACAGTCACCGGCATCCCCGCGGTCGAGGAATTTTCAAACGAGTTTGACGCGGAAGCGCTGCGCGGGACATATGGACTGGACCCAGGCAGAAAAACCGTGTTCGTTCTAAGCGGCGGTTTCGGGGTCGGCCCCATGGAGTCCATCCTGCTTTCATTGCGTTCCTGCCGGGTCGATATACAGGTGATAACCGTTTGCGGGCACAACAAGCGCGCGTATGACAGGATCGACGCGTTAAGGCCGGGGCTGAATTATCCCGTAAAGCTTTTCGGGTTCACTGATAAGATCGCCGAGCTTATGGCGGTATCGGACCTGATGATCACCAAAGCCGGCGGGATAAGCGTTACCGAGGCGCTGGACATGTGCCTTCCCATGATATTGTTCGCGTCTGTGCCCGGGCAGGAAACGTGGAACGAGCGGCTTTTACTCGGGGCCGGGGCAGCGGAAAAGGCCGGAAGTGTCGATGAAATACCCGGTCTGGTC
>DAOVKF010000188.1 GCA_030631915.1 Candidatus Omnitrophota bacterium | reverse complement strand
TGTAGAAGTTTACAAGCTTCTGGTAGGAATGCCCCGGAGCAGCCTCTGTGCGTTGCAGAATCTAAGATGTGGGGTGTAGGGGCAGAGGGAGCGGTTTCAGCTGTGTGCCGATGAACAAAATAAGAAGTTTCATAGCGATCGAGTTCTCAGATGAAGCCAGGAACGAGATCTCAAGGATAGAAGAGCTTCTCAAGAAAGCGGACGCTGATGTGAAGTGGGTGGCGCCGGGGTCTGTCCATATGACGCTTAAGTTTCTGGGCAGTGTCCCGGAAGAAAAGATCCCTTGCATTTCCGGCAGGTTGAAAGACATGGCTTCTGAAATTCCCGCGTTTGATATTTCTCTTGAGGATGTGGGAGTTTTCCCCAAATGGGAGCATATAAAGGTCCTCTGGATAGGCATAGGCCAAAGCAGCGAGCGTGTCAGAGACCTTGCGGAGCGCGTGGAACAGGTAATGGCCCAGGAGGGTTTTGACAGAGAGAGCCGTGCTTTCAGATCGCATCTCACGATCGGAAGGGTCAGATCAGCGAAGAACAGGGATAAAATAAGAGAGATCGCCGGATCCATTAAAGTGAGACCGGTTTCCTGCCGTATTTCCCGTGTGGCGCTTTTCAAGTCTGATCTATTAAAAAGCGGCGCGGTCCATTCCCGCCTGTCTGTCTTTGATCTCAAAGGATAAAAGATCCGTGGCAAAAATGAAAGAAAACATGAGAAAAAGGTGTCTTATAAGGGTGGGGATAGGAGTTGGAAGTCGGGAGTTAGAAGTTGGTATTGCGGCGGGGTGTTTGTGAAAAGCCTGCTCCGGGGTGTTCTGGTAGGAATGCCCCGGAGCAGGCACGGTGCTTTGCGGGACAGGGCGCCACAAAAACCTTTGCAAGAAATAATCTCTATCTGTATAATATAGTTTTATATAATAGGTCAAAAGTCATACCATTACTTATATTAACTTAAAGGAGGACTCATGTCAGGGCAAGGGAAAAGCAGGTCAGATATAAAATCAAATAAGGACAAAGCCCCGGGTTTGACGAAGGGCCAGGCCGGCGGGAAAAGCACTGAGAAGTTCAAGTCCCTGGAACTGGCTCTCAGCAAGATCGAAAAGGATTTCGGGGAAGGAGCGATAATGAAAATGGGCGAGGGTTACAATATGAACGTGGATGTAATCCCGACCGGTTCGCTGAAACTTGATATGGCCCTGGGGGTAAGGGGCATTCCAAGGGGAAGGGTCATAGAAATATTCGGTCCTGAGGCAAGCGGAAAGACAACACTCACCCTCAGCATTCTGGCGAACGCGCAGAAAGCCGGCGGTGAAGTCGCTTTTATAGACGCTGAACATGCCTTTGATCCTGCCTACGCGAAGAAAATAGGCGTGAACCTGGACAATCTTTTGATCTCTCAGCCCGATAACGGCGAACAGGCCCTGGAAATAGCGGAAACATTGATACGCAGTAACGCGATCGATGTGGTCGTTATCGATTCCGTGGCGGCATTGACCCCCCGGAAGGAAATAGAAGGCGATATGGGCGATTCACATATGGGGTTACAGGCCCGGCTCATGAGCCAGGCCTTGAGAAAACTGACGGCCGTCATAGGCAAGACAAAGACGAGCATGATCTTTATCAACCAGATCAGGATGAAAATAGGTGTCATGTTCGGTAATCCGGAAACCACGACAGGCGGGAACGCCCTTAAATTCTATTCATCCGTGAGAATAGACCTTCGCCGGATAGCGTCTCTCAAGAAAGGCGATACAGTGGTGGGGAACCGTATCCGGGCGAAAGTCGTGAAGAACAAGCTTGGCCCTCCGTTCAGGCAGGGCGAGTTTGATATCATGTTCGATGAAGGGATATCCCGCGCCTCGGGAGTCCTTGACATGGGAGAAGAGGTCGGCATTATCAAAAAGACAGGCACATGGATCTCTTACGGCGACGAGAAGATCGGGCAGGGCAAAGAAAACGCCAGGATATATCTTAAGGAAAACGAAAAATTGCTTAATAAGATCGAAACAGAGATCAAGAAAAACCTTGGTTTCCAGTGATGAAAAGTCAGGAGTCAGAAATCAGTATTGTGGAGCGGCTTGGCAGAGGCGTGGCGAACGATCGTTTACCATGTTCCGTACAGGGAG
>DAOVKF010000135.1 GCA_030631915.1 Candidatus Omnitrophota bacterium | reverse complement strand
TATATCCGTTCCCTGGACTCCTGGTCCACCACGCGGCACAGCGCGGGGTCCGCTCCTTCTTTCACTATGTGTTCCGCGAGATCATGACAGCTGAGAAAACCGCAGGCGCCGCAGTTCGTTCCGGGAAGAAGCCGCGTGATACCGTCCACTTTCGGATCTTCCCTCACGCGGAGTTTCTTGTCGGCAAAAACGAGGATCGCCGCGAAAAATACGGCGAGGCCTGCCATGCTTGCAAGAGATAATATTAGTGTATCCGCCATTGTTTCGATTTATTGTTCACGAACTTATCCGCTTATTATGCCTCCGAAGCCCATGAACGCGAGCGCGAGCATACCCGCCACGATCAGGCTGATCCCTGTCCCTTTAAGCGGTTCCGGGACATCCGCGAAAACAAGCTCTTCCCGTATCCCGGCCATGAGAACAAGCGCAAGGGTAAACCCGACCCCGGCCCCGAGACCGAAAACCACGGACTCCAGAAAACCGTAATTCCTGAGCACCATAAAAAGGGTAAGCCCGAGGATGGCGCAATTCGTGGTAATAAGCGGGAGGAAGATGCCCAGCGCTCTATAAAGCTGTGGAGACGTTTTTCTGATAAACATCTCGACAAACTGCACGAGGCTCGCTATGACCATGATAAAGGTCACATACTGCAGGAACACCAGATCGAACGGAACCAGTATCTTGTTATAGATCAGCCAGGTCACGGTCGCTGCCATTGTCATGACAAACGTGGTCGCCAGGCCGAGCCCGACAGCGCTCTCTATCTTATTGGACACGCCGATCAGGGGACATATCCCGAGAAAATACGTCAGTACGAAATTGTTAGTTATACTGGCCGCGATAAAGACCAGGATAAGTTCTTTTCCCATTTATTTCACCCGGCCCGGACAGCCCCCCTCTTTTTACTGTTTATTATGTTGAACAGGCCCACAAGAAGGCCCAGGGTCAGGAACGCTCCCGCGGGCAGTATCATGACCACCCATTCCGTGAACCCGTCCCGCATGAGCCTGTACCCAAAAACGCTGCCCGCGCCCAGCAGTTCCCTGACAGAACCCAGCACGACCAGGGCGCACGTGAACCCCGCGCCCATACCCAGGGCATCCATAAAAGCCCTGCCGACGCCGTTCTTGGACGCGAACGCCTCGGCCCGGCCGAGGATAAGACAATTAACCACGATCAGAGGCACGTACGGCCCGAGCGCCTTGCTTATCTGGTAAAAATTCGCTTTAAGGAAATAATCCGCCGCTGTCACGAACGTGGCAATAATGATGGTGAACATGGGTATCCTCACCTGCCGGGGGACGAACCTCCGGATAGATGACACAACCACGCTGGAACATACCACGACGAACAGCGTGGCCATGCCCATGGAAAACCCGAACAGGGCCCTGGTCGTAACCGCGAGTGTCGGACACATCCCCAGGACCTGCACAAAGATGGGATTTTCTTTCCAGAGCCCTTTTGTGAATTCCCTGATCATGGCTCATCCTTCAGGGCTTTACGGATCTCCCTGATCCCGTTGTTGAGGATCGTCACAACCGCCCTAGACGAAATAGTGGCGCCCGTAATGGCCTCTATCTGATACGGTTTTTCCGGTTTTCGATTCTTTACATACTCCACGGGCCGCTCGATCGAAAGTCCCGCGAACTGCGCGCGGAAATCCTTACTGTCTATCTCCGCGCCCAGCCCGGGCGTCTCCTGCGACTCGAGCACCTTCATACCTTTTATAACGGAAATATCCGGGTCAGTCCCCGCTATCAGCTTGATGATACCCTGGTATCCGTTGCCCTCGGCGGGAAAGGCGTATCCTAGGAGCCTGCCGCCGGCGTCCTCCACCCTGAATATCTCTTTGCCCTCTATTTTCTCTATTTTCGCCGCGCCGGGAAATATGCTTTCTATGGCCTCTTTTGTCTCTTCTCTGACGTTTGCCTCTATTTTAGGAATGGCCCGCTGATAGATGAACACGAGCGAAACGGCTGACAATATCCCCACCGCCAGTAACGCGGTTATCATCTTTATCGCGTTATTTCCGGAAACGATCCTTTTCATGGCATCATCTCTCCTTCCCGGTCCCATACCGCACCGGCCTGGCAATACGGTTAATAAGCGGCGTGCACGCTTCCATCAAAAGTATGGAGTACATAACGCCTTCCGGAAGCCCTCCCCACAACCTGATGGTCATGGTAATAAGCCCGCAGCCGATCCCGAAGATCCATCTGCCCTTTTTCGTCACCGGTGAGGTGACGGGATCGGTGGCCATGAACACCGCGCCGAGAAGGAACCCTCCCGCGAGAACATGGAACAAAGGAGGCATGAACTTCTCCGGCGCTATAAGATACGCGGCTCCTGAAAATACCGCCACAGTGACGGCATATGCCGCGGGTATCCTGTAATCAATGATCTTCCTATAAAGAAGATACACTAATCCCGGCAGTATTGCCAGCGCGGACCCTTCCCCGAGCGAACCGGCTACATTCCCGAAGAACAGAGAAGCGTACGGGGTCAGGACATGATTGAACTTTGCCAGGCCAAGAGGGGTCGCGGTGGTCACCGCGTCAAGAGTGACCGGCCGGATCCACGAGGTAAGAGCGATGGGAAAAGCGGACATGAGAAACGCCCTGGCCAGAAGCGCGGGGTTGAATATGTTAAATCCAAGCCCTCCGAATATCTCTTTGCCCATGCCAATGGCAAAAACCCCGCCGAGAAAGGCCATCCATAAAGGGATGGAGGGGGGCAGGACCATGGCCAGAAGCAGTCCTGTTACGAGCGCGCTGTAATCACCTGTGCATATCCTTCTGTTCCGTATCTTCTGGAGGGAATATTCCGTTAACACACTCCCCGCCACTGCCGCCAGGATCACCCCGAAAGCCTGCCACCTGAAAAACCAGAGGCTGGCCATGAGGACCGGGATCAGGGCCTTGACCACACCCTTCATCATGTACCGCGTATCCATCGCTGAGACAATATGAGGAGATACGTTTATGGTCAATTTCTTCATTTTTTATTCTGTCTCAAAGCGTTCTTTCCGACTTTTATATACTGGACCAGCGGAATGCGCGCCGGACAGGCATAACTGCAGGCGCCGCATTCCATGCAATCGGAGATCCAGAGTCCTTCCATTTTATCCCAGTTGCCTTTCTTGACGTTCCTCATTATTTCCGTGGGCTCGAGGTTGACGGGACACACATCAACACATTTCGCGCATCTTATGCATTGCCCCTCCTCAAAATCCCCGGCATATTTTTCAGACAGCAACAATACACCCGAGGTGCATTTAAGGACCGGCGACTCCAGGTCGGGCTGGGCAAACCCCATCATGGGGCCGCCGACGATCACCTTTGCCGGCTCTTTACGGATACTCATGCTCGATCTCTCGATCGTCTCCCTTATGGTGGCGCCGACCCGTACCAGATAATTCCCCGGCGACTCAAGACAATCCCCGGAAAACGTGACGATCCGCTCTATCAAAGGCTTATCGAGATAAACAGCCTCATAAACCGCATGTACCGTGCCCGCGTTCTGCACAAGAAACCCTATATCCAGCGGCAATTTACCCGGAGGCACTTCACGGCCGGCGATCGCCTTTATCAGCTGCTTTTCCCCTCCCTGAGGGTATTTTGTTTTAACGAGCGCCACCCGGATGCGGGCCGCTTTCCGGGCGGAACCTTCCAGCAGTTTCTGGAAAGCGAAAAAGGCCGCTTTCTTGTTATCCTCCACCGCGATATACGTTTCATCCGGCCGCAGTATCTTAACGATGATCTCGATGCCTTTAAGGATTTCC
>DAOVKF010000039.1 GCA_030631915.1 Candidatus Omnitrophota bacterium | reverse complement strand
TCCCCTTTGGAAAACGACAGCGCCCGGTTGCGGGAATGCGCCACGCCGTGGTTCCGCTGATAATGATAGTTTATCCTTTTATCACCGCAGGAGGTGACCAGTTCTTCCGTCCCGTCCGAGGACCCGTCATCGATCACGATGATCTCAAAGTTATCATAACTTTGCTCAAGAACGGAATTTATGCATTTTCGCAGAAAGGGCTTCCGGTTAAAGGTCGGTATTATGACAGAAAAGAATGGTTGTTTCATCACGAGGTTATTATATAATATCAATGAGCAGAGCTAAAGTAAAAACAGGGGGGATCATGGAAAAACAGAAATTCCTGGTATCGGTTATCGGCGGGCATAAATGCGGCAGCCGTATTGCCGGGCTGGCTGAACAGATAGGCGCTGCAATAGCCCGGGAAGGCGCTGTGCTTGTATGCGGCGGGCTTGGAGGGATAATGGAAGCCGCGTGCAGAGGAGCCAGGGGCGCGGGCGGACTGACTATCGGCATCATACCCGGAGAGAACAAAAGCAGCGCCAACCGGTTCGTGGATATCGTGATCCCGACCGGGATGGGATTTTCAAGAAACGCCCTTGTCGCGGGGAGCGGGGACTTGATAGTCGCTCTTCCGGGCGAATACGGGACACTTTCGGAGATAAGTTTTGCCCTGATCGGACACAAGCCTGTTTACGGGTTTGATACCTGGGCGATAGACGGAGTTACCCGGCTCAAGAACGTGGATGAGCTGCGAGATATCCTGAAAAGATTCCGCGGACGCAATACGTAATGTGCGCCGGTAACGTGTTTGTCTGGATAAACGATTATGGACTAAAAGGGCTGTTTGGGCTGCTCCTACCAGGGGACGTACAAGCTTCTGTACGGAACACCCCGGAGCAGCCTTCCCCACAACGCCCTGTCCCCTCGCCTCATTAAGATATAAAAAAGCTGGAAATAATCATTTGATAGCATTACTTTTCTATGCTATAATATGTAATTAATTGTTAGAAGTAAAAAAAGGATATTTAACTTGGTATGTTACATTTAACTGAAAACAAATTCATTAAGATAATAGCTCTCACCATAAGCATACTAATGGTATGGCAGGGGATTGTATGGGCTAATCCCGATGCTTTTCAAAAAAACACCTTACAACCATACACTTTATTCACCAACCCTGACCCGGATAATGGTTTTTTTAGCCTTATAAGCGGGTATCTTGGATTTTATCTTACGGACGTGGAAAATGATCCCCGCAACCGGAATGTTGCGCAGATGAGGAAAAAGGTCGATTCCGCGTTGAAACGGATAAAACTCTCTACGGCCATACCTGACGCGTTCAAAAGCAGGATCCCGGATACAGCTGAGTTTTATCCGCGAAAGGCGTCTGTTGTGATCGATCTGGGGCAGTATAAGATCAGATATTTCAATCACAACATACCGGAAACAGAGATCCCTGATATCGAAGATCCAGGCGACTCCTGTGAAGTGGTCCAGACCCATGTCGGGCAATATCTTTCCAGACAGATACTTATCCGGAAGGCGTTGCCTGCTCCTGCTGGCGGTCAAGGCACGCTTACGACGGCGCGGGCCGAACCGGACAGTTCCGATGAGGGAAGATCTGAAGATGCGGATGCGGAACTTGAAACAAGTCAAAAAGCGAAGGCGGACTCGTCAAAAAGACTGGAAGCCCTGGAACAATTAAAAATAAGAAACACAACAGAGACAAAATGGCGACGTGCAATAGCCTGGTACAGCGTTTATATGCAATCTTACATACTTGCTGTATTAGGGGTTTTCTCCGGACTTTTACCCGAGTCTTTAATTGATTTACAGCCTCGGGAAATGACTGTTGTGATCCTTTTGGCCAGTGTGTTTATCGCTTATATCTCTTCGATGCTCGTTGCGTGGTCAGCTTATTACCACCCCTGGTGGGATGGCCTGCCTGTTCAAAGTGTGGTTGTAAAAGGCCCGTACAGGTATTTAAGACATCCTTATTATCTGGCGCTGATCATGGTCCCCGTGGCTCTCAGCATGGGTATATATACTCTATTCGGACCGGTATCGGCGGTTCCCTGGTTTGTTCTTAACGGGGTCATTATCAAATTGTTTGATTCTCTCGCGCGTGCTGAAGAAGAAGAAATGACTGCCCGGTTCGGGGAACAATACCGCCGTGTCCTCCGGCGGACTAATCGCTGGCTGCCCAGGTTCTTTCGTCAGCCGCGTCCGGGATCCGCCCCGTCGGCAGGGGCCGTGTATCCCGAAAAAGACCTTACTTCTGATGATGAGAAGAAAGAGAGCGGGGCAGGGGAACAGGAGCCAGGCCGAGCCGAAAAATTCGATCTCGTATCCGGCCTGAAAGAACTTTCCGGATCGGTCGCAGACCTGTTACAGGAGAAAGAAGTCGTTGTTATTGCCATGACCGGTCATCGCGGGGCAGGGAAAACGACCGTTTCAAAGTTACTGGAGCGGGGTTTTGCCGGGACGCGTAAGGAAGAGATACTTGTTATAGAACAGGATGAGATACACAACTTGAGGAAGAGCGCGGAAAAGCGGCAGGAGGCATTTAATGACAGGATCAAAAGGGATGGGGCGGGAAAGAAGATAATTATCGTCGAAGGATTCTACGCTTCGGAAAATTTCGGTCCGGAAAGCGTCCTCAAAACTTCGGATATACTTGTGATTTTAGAGGCTGATGAAAAAATACGCCAGGCACGGGCTGCCAAAAGAATGGGCGGCAAAGGATGGCTGGCGCAGCTCGCGACAGTCATTATGCACGGTGATAAAGAACCCGTTTATCCCGAGGCCGGGCATCAATTGAACATATCGAACAATATAGAACTGCAGATCATAAAGGATGACATTGAGAACGTCCTGAGGCCCGGCATGGCAGAAGAAGGGGTTTCTGTCCCAGGGCCCGGTAAGAGGTGGCACTCGATCTTCCTCGGGATATATAAAAGATTATCAGGGTCGATGCGGAGAAATCTGATAGTCCTGTATTCAGAAGCGTACTATATCATGGAGTATCTGGAAAAATATGGATGGTCTGTCCCCGCGTTCCCGGATACGGCGTCTGTTTCTTCCGGCGAACACGGTTTTGCTTTATTGTCCCTGGCCCTGTGCGCGGGCGCTATAAAGACGGTCGGCAAAAGGCCGCAGTTGAAAAAGGCGAGAAGGCCGTTGGATACGGGACCTGAAACGGTTCAAGAGGGGAAGGGGGACTCATCAAAAAGCCCGGAAGCCCTGGAAGAATTAAGTAAGATATCAGATAAAAAATGGAAACGTGCGTTGCGCTGGAACAGTATTTATCTGGCATGTTATTTCTTTATCCAGTTAGGAATTATTTTATCGGGCTGGGCTGGAGTTGAGATAGTTTCTCAGCCGATCCTTGGATCCAGCGTGGGACATATCGGTGGAGCCCTGGCGCTTACTGCTCTTGGTCTATGGATGTGGGCGCGTCCTTACCACCCCTGGACGGAAACTGCCGGGGTGACTCCTCAAAGTCTGGTTGTGAGAGGGCCCTACAGGTATTTAAGGCATCCTGTTTATTCAGCGATGCTCATGGTTCTGGCGGGTTGCAGTATCTTTGTGTATGCTCAGGCCGGCATTATAGTGGCAGCTCCGCTGTTTGTTCTTAACAGCGTCGTTTTTGTATCGTTCAACTCTCTCGCGCGTGCTGAAGAAGAAGAACTGACTGCCCGGTTCGGGGAAGAATACCGCCGGAGCCTCCGGCGCACTTATCGCTGGCTGCCCAGGCTGTTTCCTCAGGCGCATCTGATAGTCCTGTATCCAGAGGCGGACTATATCATGGAGTATCTGGAAAAATATGGATGGTCTGTCCCCGCGTTCTCGGATCCGGCGTCTGTTTCTTCCGGCGAACACGGTCTTGCCTTATTGTCCCTGGCCCTGTGCGCGGGCGCCATAAAGACGGTCGGCAAAAGGCCGCAGCTGGACAAGGCGAGAAGGCTGTTGAATGGACAAAAATATGACGAGGTCAAACGGATATGCGGCCGGCTCAGGGAACCCCTGAAAAGAAAGAAAGATAAAAAGGATTACGTGGAATGCCTTAATCTTCTGGGTTTCGCTTATTACGGGAACGGAGAGTTCTCTAAAGCAGGCGAAGTTTTTAGCGAGGCGATCACGGAGGCGAGAAAGGCCCGCGTTGGACAGGAGACGATAAATATTTTCTTAAGGCAAAACGTGTACAGTCAGGCGATGAGCCGGTTTTACGAGAAAGGAGACGTTCAGGGGGCTGTTTCAGTCCTGGAGCAGGGCAAAAACGACATGCCTTACGATGCGAGATTGTCTTCTCTGCTTGGTGAGATGTATTACGAGGCAGGGGATATGGTTTCCGCGGAGGAGATACTTCTCAAGGTACTGGGAAAGTTGTCCGAAGACGAGAAGGAGCAGAGAGCGTTCGCTTATCACAGGCTGGGCATGGTTTCATTGGAAAACGGGGATGTTCGGCAGGCAAAGGAAAGGTTTTATCGGGCGCTTGAGCAACGGCCCGGGTTCGCTGACGTCTATCACATGCTGGGCTGGTGCGGGTCTATGGAGGGTGAGTATAAGGTGGCGAGAACGGAGTTCGGAAGAGCAAAGGAATTCGGTTTTTCAGCCGGGAGGACAGCGCAGGGACATATGGTAGTGAGCATACAGGAAGGGAAATCACAGGAAGCGATCGATGAATTAAGACGGGCGATAGAGGCTGACGCGAAAGATCCGAACATATACCGGTTACTGCTTAGTAATTTATCCGGGAAGGAAAGGTTGAAACAGGCTTTTGGCGTGATCTTTTCGCTTTCAGACGATGAGCGGTTCGAAACAGTGATGAAAGGACTGAAGGCGTATTATCGGAACCCGAAAACAGACGAAGCCATAACGGCCGTGCTGGCGGATGTCCTGCGGGACCTCGGGGGCTCCGCGGATGATGTTGTGGCTTCAAGGGCCTCTTCAGCCCGCGAGGAATTAGACGCGGGTTTATCCGATAGGCTCACTATTCTGGCTATTGAGGCGGCGAATAAAGGGGATCTGGACGCGGCCGAGGGTTACTTTGATAAAGCCGAAGGATCGGATCCCCGGAATGTCAATGTTCTGCATCCCCTGGGCGGCTTTTTGATCAGTATAGAAAGATACGAAGAAGGCAGCAGAAGGCTGGAACAGGCAAAGGGCCTTATAGAAGATGTCAATACGCCTTACGGCCTGGATCTGATCCGCGACCTTAGGGACGCGTATGTCAGACACGAAAAAAGCCTCCTGCAAAAAGGGGAGATCGTCGAGGCAGTCCCCTTGTTCAGGAAGGCCATGATCACGGGCATGGAGATCGACAAAAGGAAGGACAAAGAAGCGGAAGATTCTAAAGAGTTGTATGAGTTTCTGATAAATTTCGTGGCGGCTCTGGAGGAGTCCCCTGAAGGCATAGAACAGGGGGTCCGTGTCTTGAAAGAATTACTGCCTATAGCGGCGGAAAAGAGTTTAAGCGCGGATCTGATCAATTTCGGGCTGGGTAAACTCTATTATGAAAAAAGCAAAATGGAGGAAGTTTTCGGAAATCCGGAAACTCTCGTGTATCTGGACCAAGCGTTACAGGCTACCGTTAAAAGGGATGAATACGCGGCACTGGCAGCCTTTCATATCCGACGCCAGCGGGGATATATCTATTTAAGCAGTTATGCGTATCGCAGGGCTAAACAGGATTTCGAGACATGCCTGCGGCAGCAGGACGTTTTAAAGAGTTATGCGTATCGCAGGGCTAAACAGGATTTTGAGACATGCCTGCTGGGGCAGCGGAACGCTTCAGAGAAGGCCATGGCGCCTATCAGGGTAGTCGCCGGCGTGATCGATGAAGCATCGGGGAACCATTCAGGCGTCATAAAAAGGCTGGAGGGCGTTAACGACGACCTGCTCCCGGTTTCTCATCAGGTTATCCGGAACCAGCTGTTAGGTGACGCTTATTACGGCAGAGGTGATCTGGATCGGGCACTGGAGTTTTACCGAGAGGCCTTATGGAGAGAGAGGAGCCTTTTCAGCCCGGTTATCCGGGCACGTCTGGGCAGGGTTTACCGGGATAGAGGAGAACCAGAAAAAGCCGTGGAATTGTGTGAACTCGCGCTTAAAGAAGTCCTAGAGGACATGGACATGGTCCCGGCTAAAGGCCGGGAAGACATAGGTAGCTGGATACAGAACCTGGAGTCGAACAGGGACAGGATCCCTGTATTTAACATACAGCCGCTGAGTGAAATTCTTATCTCCATGGGATCCCTGGATCTATTTTCGAAAAAAGCGATATCCGGCAAAAGCCTCTTTGATCAGGGCGTCGAATTAGGCAGGCAAGAGGTGGAAGAGAGAAAAGCTTTCAGCAATAAAGTGCCGGATGCGGGTATAGATCTCTTTGCCGGCATTCGAAAGGAAGTGCTGCTGGTGCTGGCTGATGAAGCTCTTCAGAGCGAAGATCACGCTTTCTGGGGAAAGGTTATCGAGGCGCTTGGGAAAACAGGCGGCAGGGACACAGTGGATTATTTGCTGCATAAGGCAGAGTTGCCTTTTCTGAAAGGGGAAAAAGGACTGGAGTCCCTGCAGAACCTCCTTTGCGCCCTTCTCTGGACAAGGGAGAGCCGCGCATGGGAGCAGGTTGACCGTGTAATGGCGGGGCTGGATAAAAGATCAAGAAAAAAGGTCGCCAGGGGGATCAGCAAACTGAAGAAAGAGCTCGGCAGGGACGAGGAAAGGGCGGCGAAAGCGGAGGAAGCGGAGGAGGCGAGGGAAGCAAGAGAAGCCGAAGAAAACGAAAGACTGAGGAAGGAAAGAGAAGCAAAAAAAGCCGAAAAAGCGCGGGAGGCAAAGGAAGCGAAAGCCAGGAACAAGGCTTATCGCGCGGCTCAGCCGGCTGTTATGGAGATACTGGGCCCGGAACAGGTAGACGCGGTCATCGATGAAGAGATACAACAGGGTGCGTTGGAAGGGATCGAGACCGCTCTTGCGATAAGGGCAGTCGACGCGTTGTCAGATAGATATATAAAATATCATCGTTTGATAGGGGAACAGCGGGACGAAATAGCAGAGAAGCTGATAAGGGAACATCTATCACTGCCGGATATTCTGGAGACGCTGGATAAGGGGGCTCCAGCTACAGGATGGAAACAAACGGTTGAGGTTTCAACCGGTGAGTTATATTTAGTTGAGTTCAATGCCTGGGAAAAATATGAGGATTTTGGGCCGGAAGTAATTTTAGAGGTAAGGAACCCGGAGATAGACAGGGGATCTTTGAGCAAACATAAGGAACGCCTTAAAGAAGCGCTTGTTGACAGCGGGATCTACCAGAGATGGAGCGAAGCTGAGCTTGAAACCATAGGAGGTAATCTTTACCCCGGGACAGAGGAAGATCAGGGAGCTTATGACGACAGGTGGCAAGGGGTCATGGACCTGTTCTCGGATCTGTTCACGGAGATATCTATTGAGATGGGAGTCAAAGGAGACGATACGCTGACAGCGCCGAAAAAGACCACCATGAAAGCGCCTGGTTCTTTATCCGTGGATGAGGACACGCGTATCGATACGCAGTATATTACGGGCCTTGTCTCAAAAGCCACAGAGAGAACAGGTGAAGTAAATATCACGGCGGCGGCGGATCATATTAACAGGCACGCCCCGCCGTTCAAAGACGCGAATGTCGAAGCCGGCGATATACGGATATTTACCGTGGACACCCTTGAGGATAAGATGGGCATACCGCGGTTCAAAGGCGCGGAAAAAACGTCTGATCTTGTTTACGCGTACGGAGTATTTGATGGGCAGGAAGATGTCCTGAAAATATACGTGACCAGAGCGTATTTTGGCGCATATTTGAAAGACGATATTTTAGCTTTGGCCGAGGTCATAGACCATGAATTCACGGAAAATGTCCTGGGCTATTCCCACAGGGTGGCAGCCTCACGTTCCCGCAAATTCGTTCCGGAAAGCGGTTTCTTGAGCCCGTTCCATTATTTTTATATCAACCGGATAACAGCAGAAGGGAATTATTTATTGGCGAAAGCTCTGGTTCCGGAAAGGGGCGCTTCCGATGACGTCACAGAAGCCAATACAGGTGATAAAGACGCGCCCGGGGAGCTCGAGTCGTATGAAAAACTGTTTTTCAGTTACCTGCGTCTTCTGGAATGGCTTGGAAAAGCGGCAAAAGAAAAGGACCATGACGTACTGGCCGAATACGCGCTAAGGGCTTATAAGATACTGGAAAGATATCCGGAGATACGATTGACCGAAGGACAAAAAGAAATATATCAAAGGATATCTCCGGAAAGGTTCTACATCCATGAATATGAAAGCGCGAAAAAGGCATTTATGCCGTTATCTGAATTCTCATCCGACGAATTTGAACATTACGGTGAAAGTACGGTATTTTTGGGGAGCAAATTCGGTTCAGGGGGCGAGCTGTATTGTAAAGGCAAAAAGAGGCCTCTTATAACTATAAAAGAGCATCCCGGCAGAAAAATAGCGTTTAACCTTAAGAACGGGGATATCTACCGCATATGGATCCTGGATGACGGGAATAACGTGATCGATTTCCGGCAGATGGGGCAGATATACGGGACTAAGGGCAGGGTTTGGAAGAGGTTTTACTTTAAGATCACACGATCACAATTCAACGAGCTGGAAGATCATATTATAAAGGAACACCGGCTGGATGCACGCGGTACCCTGCACATAGGCGGCAGGGTGGTGAGATTCGGCGCGTATTACGCTAATTGCAAAGTTGAAATAAAAGTCAGATCAGGGCAGATAGAGCGCGTAGGGATATTCGACGGACACGGCCTGCCGGTTAAGGAAATTGATTTTGTTCTTATATTTGATAAAAGAGGCCGGTTAAAAGGCTCTTTTTACCGCAATCTTACCCGGAATGAGCTTGAAAAACTTGATAATGTGACCTTAAAACAGCTCAGGTTGAATTCAAGAGGCGCGCTCTATCTTGGCAGCGGCAGCAAAGACCCCATACCTTATTTTCACCGGCATGCAAACGCGGAAGTCGAGGTAGATATAATACAGGGGCATATAGATCAAGTCAGGATACTCGGGGCCCATGGCGAGGTTGTGGAAGAACATATCTTCAGGCTGGTCTATGACGAGGAAGGCAGGATAACGTATTCGTTCCATAAGGATATGGCCGAAGACGATCTTGAAAAGATAACAGGAAGGATCACAAGGTTAAAGACCGATGCCGGCGGCCATCTTAGAGTCGGCGTCGCGACCCTGGGCACATTTACGAGGCACAAAAATTGTCCGGCTGAAGCGGAAGTCGAACGCGGTATCCCAAAAGTGATCAGGTTTTATGAGGATATGGGAACCCGGGAACCGGCCGGCAAACCCGTCCGGTACAGCCTTATTTACGACACCAGAGGCAGGCTCATAGATTCGTTCAGAAAACAATATTCAAAGGCGGCGAGAGAAAGATTAAAGAGAGCCACGGTAAAGGAATTTTATCTCAATAAGGGCGCGGCCCTGAAATTCGGCGAACGGTACTGGGCGACTTTTAACAGAAAAGAATACGGCGGGCGTAAGGCCGAGTTTGACGTTGTCGACGGTATAGTGACAGAGATCCGGATATTCGACAGGCAGGGGGAAAACATAGAGAAGACGTGTCCTTTTTCGCTTGTATACGAGATCGGCGCCAAAGGGAAGGAAAAACTCGTTGATAGTTTCTGGACAGCTTACGGCCCGGAGAAATTCAGTAAACTGACGAACCATGTGATCAGGGATCTCAAACTCAGCAAGTATGGAGCGCTTGATATCGGCGGCAGGGTAGGAAGGAATAAGAACATGCCCCGCGCGAAGTCCCCCGATAATCCCGGCGCTGAAGTCGTTGTATACGTGAAAGAGGGCGAAGTTGCGAGAGTGACCGATATTGCCGGGAATGAGTTAAAAGGAACGTATTTTGGCAGAGATAGAACAGGCGCTGATGAAAGGGCTAAGGTTGACCGGCGTTACGGGGAAGACCCCCCGGCCGCAGAGGCTGCTGGCCGGTCCGCTTACCGAATGCCCCAAAAAGCGTTTGAGATGCTCAGGGAAAAAATAAAAGAAGCCGTTGCTAACGGAGATATCACCGGTGAAGCTCATGAACAGTTCTTAAGACACGGACTGGCATGGATGGATAAAGGACCCAGGGTGCATTTTATAAACGATTCAAAAATTTATTTACTCGCCATGGAAGCCATGAACGCAGTATCAGGCGAGGGTGATCAAATAGAAGATTACCGGGACCTGATGGTATACATCAAGCTTTATTTAAGGACGAAGTATGTTATTGAAAAGTTTAAAAGGGGATATGATTATGACATTGTAAAACACGTAATGACACGTCTTAACGGGCATTCCAGATATACCCGTCTTCTTGAGTTTTACCGGGATCAATACGGAAAGTTCGCGGGTGAGGATGGAAAAGGAGACGAAGAAGTCCTGCTCGAGGACCTGATCAGCCGTTTTGTGGCAAATAGAGCCTTAAGCGGAGGAGCGCTTGAACTTTTAGACGAAAAGGGAATAACCAGAACCCTGGATGACTTTTGCCCCATTGCTTCCTGTGTCATTAAAGACGGGCTGTGGATGTTTGAAAATGAGCTTGATAAGATCAAAGATATAATCCTGAAGCAAAACACGCGATTCAAGGACGGATATAAAGCGGCAAAAGGAAAACAGGAACAGCTTAAAAAGCGGATATTCCAGCTCTTGAACAAAACCCCTTATACAGTGAAACAACTGATAGAGATCTTGCGTATTTTAGACCCGCAGGCTGAAGCCCGTTCAGGGGCGCAAGAGGACGCGGACGCGTTTGAAGAATATTTAAAAGAGGATATTATGATTATCGCCAGACACGTAAGATCATCCGGCCACGACGTCCTTGATCGGGCTCTCCTGGAGGAAGCTTTTGTCCTTCTCAAGGATGAGCTTATGGCGATAGGCTCTTTTGATGTATTCTTAAGAGCCGTCGCGGTTATTGACCGCAGAAATATGACCGATGCCGCTTTTGAGACAAGCATAAGTTTTGAAAGCGCGCTTGTTTCTCATATGCGGGACTTGAACGGCACAAGAAAGATGGGAAGCAGGCTGAGGAGTCTGGCTGCTGCCAGCGGCCTGTCTTCAGCGCAGGCAGCGAAGGAGATAGGTTGTTCGCGGTTTGCGATACGTGCATGGAGGACTGGGGAACAGGACCCTTCACCCGGATATTTGCCTAAAATAGCGGATGTGTACAGCAGGCGGTTGGGCGAGCCGGTTTCGACTTCACTAGTGGCATATGGCGAACCGTTGAACGCAGTGCTGAAAAAGACGGCTACTTTTGGCGAACGGCTGTTTATGCTGGCACAGCTTTCCGGTTTGAATGCGGAGGAGACAGGCGGAATGATCGGACGCAGCGGTGAGACCATAGGAAAATGGGCGCGCGAGTTTTATACGCCGCAG
>DAOVKF010000196.1 GCA_030631915.1 Candidatus Omnitrophota bacterium | reverse complement strand
TAGACAGTGTAAAGCAACCAAAAGGGACGCCGTCTTCCCCCATGGGGGAAGAGATCAAAGAACCTGCATATCAAAGTGCCCATAATTCTTGACACTACTTGACCACCGGCAGGGTTGACTTTTAGAGCAGAAAGGATAGAATAATGGTAGTTTGTTCATACAGGAAAGAAGTTTTGTGCGGTTGAGTTCATGTAGCGGTTAATGCAGGGGAAGGAACCCGTGTGAGGCGACTGGGGATAATTATAATTTTAGTCTTTTTAAGCGGTATTATTATAGGCGTTCCGGGAGAGATAATACTGCGTAAGAGAAGAAATGACCGGGAGAGCGTCCGGTCCGCAGCGGTCAAGCGGTTTTTATTCCAGACCCCTGAGAGCATGGAAGAATGGGACATAAAAGGCCTGTCCAGGCGTAGAACCGACTATAGCCTTACGCAATACAAAGAAAAAAAATGCGTAAAAGCGGCCAGCAGGGATTCAGCGGCGATCTTGTATTATAAGCAGCAGCTTTCCCGCGAGGAATGCCCGCATGTCTCATGGGATTGGGTAGTGGAGAAATTCCCGGTCCGGAAGAGCGAAGAAGATCTGAAGAACAAAGAAGAGTTTGATTTCGGGGCTCAGCTGTATGTGATGTTCCAGTCCAGGTTCTTCTTAAGAGGAAAGGCCATACAATATGTCTGGGCGGAAAAATTGCCGGTCGGCACGGTTTCCACAAGCCCTTACACGAAGAACGTGAGGCTTATGGTCCTGGAGTCCGGTATTTCGGACGGGTGGAAACATGAGGTCCGGAATATCGCGGATGACTTCCAGGCCCTTTTCGGTGAAGAGCTCAAAAAAGACATTTCCGCGATAGCTTTTATGACGGATTCTGACAGCACCGGTTCCAGCGCTGTCGCGTATTACGGCAATATAGCCCTCGGGTCCGGCAACATGGCCGATGAGCGAACGGAAGAGACGGGAGATAAAAAGACAGCGGATCTTTCCCAGTGGTTATTCGGGTTCCGCTTCTGGGATAATAACGAAAGGAGAAGCCATCAAACAGCTAAATAAATCCTTAAGGTCACACTATCTGCTTATTATAATTCTTGCGATGTTCATCCCCACGGTAGTTGTGGCGGGTTGTCTTTACTATCTGGTCCTTACCATTATGGCCGATCAGATGGTGTTACCCGATGTGATCGCGAGAGACCTCCTGCCGGTCGTTTACAGGATCAATTTTATATTAAGTATAGGCCTGCCCATAGTCTTTGGCATTATGTTGACCTGGGCTATCATGCTGTCATACAGATTTATCGGTCCGTTGGAGCGGCTGGAGAAAGATATCAAGAGGATCGATGAGGGCGACTATACGGTCCGTCTCCAGATACGGGAGGATCACGATCTCAGGCCCATATCCAATGTTATCAATAATCTTGTGAGCAAGCTGGACAAACGGGGAGGATAAGAACAGGTGGGAATACACAGGACAGCGCTTATATCCGGCGACGCTGAGATCGATCCGGACGTCGAGATAGGGCCGAACGTGATAATAGAGAAAGGGACGCGCGTCCATCCCGGTGTCAGGATAATGGCGAACGCGTATATATGCGCTGGGACGGAAATAGGTAAAGGGACCGCTGTGCACATGGGCGCGGTGATCGGGAACGCTCCGCAGGATTATGCCTATAAGGGCGCGGATACGTTCACGAAGATCGGAGAGAACAATATCATAAGAGAATATGTGACCATTCACCGCGGTACGGCTGAAGGGACCTCCACGGTCATAGGCGACAATAATTTTTTAATGGTCCAGTCACATGTGGGGCATAACTGCGTTATCGAAGATAACACCGTGATAGCGAACGGGGCTTTACTGGCCGGATACGTGCAGGTCGGGTCCGGAGCGTTCATATCGGGCAATGTCGTATTCCATCAGTTCTGCCGTGTCGGCCGTTACG
>DAOVKF010000171.1 GCA_030631915.1 Candidatus Omnitrophota bacterium | reverse complement strand
GGCATTAGAAGACGCCTTGACCACCGCGTCTTTCATGGTACCCGCGCCGATGACCGGGACCGCGTCCGCAAAAATCTCTTTTATCTTCGGGCCGGACTCTCCCATGACCACCAGCATCTTGACCTTCTCTCTGATCAGCGGCAAAATGGAGCGATAATCTCCCCCCTTGTCCCTTCCTCCGGCGATGAGCACCGTTTTTTTGTTTAAAGATTCAAGCGCCCGTTTTGTCGCGTCTATGTTCGTGGCTTTTGAATCATCTATATATTCAACACCGTTCAAAAAACCCACGCTTTCAAAACGGTGTTCCAGCCCCTTGAACGTGCTTAGGGCTTTTCTTACAGGCCCGCTGTCCACACCCATGATCCTGGAAACCAGGATCGAACACAGGACATTGTCAAGGTTATGCCCGCCCCGAAGCGGTACTTCCGACGTCTTCATGATAAAACCCGGTTCTCCCGGTCCCGCTTCCGCTATTATGTCAGCTCCTTTTATCTTTACCATTCCCTTATCCCGGCCGAAAAAAGCGAGCCGGCTTTTTATTCCTTTCAACGATCCATCGGCCCGCATATCCGAATACACCACGGCCCAGTCATTTTTATCCTGATTCATGAAGATCCTGAACTTCTCCTTCTTGTACTCATTATAGCTGCGATGCCTGTCATAGTGGTCCTCCGTGACGTTCAGGAGGACCGCTATCTCAGGCCTGAAATCCCTTATGGTCTCCAGTTGAAATGAGCTGACCTCCACCACGGCGATACTGTCACGGCGCAGTTCCTCAACCCTGCCTGTAAAAGGCGGACCGATATTCCCGCAGACAACAACGTGTTTACCGGAAAACGACAGTATCCTGCCTATGAGCTCGACCGTGGTGCTTTTCCCGTTCGTCCCTGTTACGGCCACAACAGGGGCCGGGCAGAACATAAAACCCAGCTCCAGTTCCCCTATGATGCGTATACCCTCTGGCAACACAGCCGTCAGTTCCCGGGACTTCACGTCCACGCCCGGTGACACGACCGCGATCTCGGCGTCAGCGCAAAAACCTTTTGTATGGCCGCCTGTCTCGATCGAAATGCGGGGACTTTTCAACGTCTCCGCGCGCCGGCCTATATCAGGCCCGCCGGCATTCTCAGTGACCCTGACAATGGCTCCCTTTCCCGCGAGAAATCCGGCTGCAGCGCAACCGCTGGCGCCCAGCCCTATTACCAGGACCTTTTTATCCTTAAAATCCATCATAAAATGCTGACTCCAACCCCCTTCGGAGTTTCTACCGGACTTTAAGCGATGCCATGCCCAGGAGGGCCAGGATCGCGGAAATGATCCAGAACCGTATCGTTATCTTGGACTCGGGCCATCCTTTTATCTGAAAATGATGATGGATCGGCGACATGAGAAATACCCTTTTTTTCCTGATCTTGAACGACATGACCTGTATAATGACCGACATTGATTCCATGACGAATATGCCGCCCACTATGAACAACAGGACCTCTTTTTTAAGCAGGACACTTATGATGGCGATCGATCCCCCCAGAGAAAGAGCTCCTGTGTCGCCCATGAAAACAGTAGCGGGATGCCCGTTGAACCAGAGAAACCCCAGCCCCGCGCCGACCAGAGCAGCGCAAAAACACGTCAGTTCGCCGGATCCGGGAAGGTGGAAAATATGCAGATACCTGCTTATAACGGCGTTGCCGGTGACATACGCCATTATGGCATACGTGACAGCGACGAAAAGCATGCACCCGATAGCCAGTCCGTCGAGCCCGTCCGTTAAATTCACCGCATTGGAAGATCCGACTATTACAAGCCAGGCGAACAATACATAAAACGGGCCCAGGTTAATAACGGCTTTCTTGATGAACGGAAGATACACGTCAGATCCCATGCCGCTGTTACGTATGATAAAAAGGCCGATTATCAGGGCCAGAACGGTCTGCCCGGCCAGCTTGGTAAAAGCCGCGAGGCCTTTCGCGCTTTTGTTCCTTAATTTGATGCAATCGTCAACAAACCCCACAACACCCAGCCATACCATACCGCCAAGCACAAGGATAACCAGATCATTATCAAGCCGGCACCACAGCAGGGAAGATACGATCACGGAGACCATGATCAGAATGCCTCCCATTGTCGGGATGCCCTCTTTTGTCCTGTGGAACTCGGACAGATCATCCACGTGCTGTTTTCTGACATACTGACCTATGTTGAGCTGCCTCAGCCACCTGATTATGAGCGGGCCAAAGACGATGCAGATGGCGAAAGACGTTACTGCGGCCATACTGGCCCGAAAGGTTATGTATCTGAACACATTAAACCCGAACCACAGATCCCTTAACGGGAACAGGACATGGTAAAACACTCTATTATTCCCTCCATTTTAGCCGCCCGGGAGCCTTTGATCAGGATGACGTCGGACGGACCGGCCAAGTCCCTGATAACACCGGCGGCTGCCTCACTGTTCTCCGCGCGAAAGACCCTGTCCCGGCCCATTCCAGCGGCCAGCGCCCCTTTCGCGATAAATTCCGCGAGCCTTCCCACCGTTATCAGGATATCAATATCCCGGGCCGCGATCGCCTGTCCGATCTTTTCATGCAACCCGGGCGCCCTGTCTCCGAGCTCGAGCATGCTGCCCGCGGCCACGAATTTTTTCCCGTCAGCAGCCGTGCCCTCCAGGACCTTTATCGCAGG
>DAOVKF010000072.1 GCA_030631915.1 Candidatus Omnitrophota bacterium | reverse complement strand
GTTCAATAAAAAAACCATTGTGTTCAAGATCGCCGGCGCGGCGCTGTTAACAGCTTCCGCGTTATATCTGTCTTCCTGTGTTCCGACGTATCCCAAGGAAAAGCTTCCCGAGGCCATAAAAGATGTCTGCGGCATAGAATACAATATGGATGTGGATGTCGCCATGAAAGGGTCCACGCTGGGCATATATTACCCGATGGAAGGGCTTCTGGACCCCGGCATGGGGATAAGTTCGGAAGCCTGGGACAAAATAAGCAATCTTATCCTTATCGCGTCGAGAGTGGTATTGAGCACGGACGCGGACATAAAATTCTACTGCGTCGTTACGCAGGATTTAAAGTTACCGGAAATACAGCTGGTTATAATCAAGTACGTGGAAGACGTCAAACGGGGGATGTACCGGAATATTTCGCGGAATGAGTCGTTCAAACGGACGTTATTCAGCATGAACCTGACACCGCAGGCCGAAAAAGAGAAGTCCGTGGATAAGGTGTTTAATAAACTGGGATTGGACGCGGAAACGCGTGAAAGCGTTCTGAACGAGTTTTTCCGAAGCCCGCCCACAAGGCTGAGCGATATAGGCTACTGGAGGGAACATTTTTACCTGAAAGATATACGAATGGGGGAATTTCTCGCGGCCCAGATCGCTAACAGGATCAAGATCGATTTCCGGGGCGACAGAAAACTTTCAGAACTTTACCAGTATCAGTCCGCCGAAGGCGCTTTTTCTTCCGAAGCGGACAAGGATTTCCTTCTGATCAGGTTCAAGATATTCGATCAGCAGGTAGACGATGAAGAGACGGATCTCCGAAAAAGAAAAATAGAGGAGATCATTCGTATCACGAACCAGGTGATGTACGGGTATAAATTCAAGGATTTTGCCTTTATTCAGATGGAAGACCAGATCGAGAACATGAAACTCCGGGTAAACAGCAGTGATATCTGGGATTTTAACAAGAAAAAATTGTCCGTCGAGGATATCGTACAGGCCGACGGAGCCTATTTCTGAACCGGGCAAAGGGGCCCTGGCAAGGGCGTGGCGAACGATCGTTTACCATGTTCCGTACAGGGAGGATACCTGCGCAGTCACGACAACGCGCTGATACTGTTTAGGAGAAATATCGGATGAGCGAAGAAAAGAGAAAAAAAGAGGCCACAAGGGACGGTTTTGGCAGGGCTCTGCTGGAATTGGGTGAAAGCAATGAGAACGTGGTCGTCCTGTCGGCGGACCTGACGGAGTCGGTGAGGGCGCACTGGTTTCGAGCTAAATATCCCGATAGGTTCATAAGCCACGGGGTCGCTGAACAGGATATGATAGGGGCCGCGGCCGGCATGGCGTTGTCCGGTAAGATACCGTTTGCCTGTACTTTCGGGGTCTTTGCCAGCGGCAGGGCCTGGGACCAGATAAGGGTGTCGGTCGCGTATATGAACCTGAATGTCAATATCGCGGGCACTCATGGCGGCATTTCCGTAGGCGGAGACGGTGCCACGCATCAGGCGATCGAAGAGATAGCGCTTATGAGGATACTGCCGAACATGACGGTAGTCGTTCCCGGGGACGCGGAAGAGGCCTTTGCGGCGACCAAACAGGCCGCGGATATTCCCGGCCCAGTTTATTTGAGACTGGGAAGGGCCGCCGTGCCTGTGCTGCAGAAAAGAACCGATTTTATTATAGGAAAAGCGAGTCTACTGACCGAAGGGAAGGATCTGACCATCATTGCGTGCGGCCATATGGTCTCAAAGAGCATGGAAGCCGCCGAAAAGTTAAGAGCAAAGGGTATATCCGCGCGGGTCATAAACCTGCATACGCCCAAACCCATTGACAGGGAGATCATAATTAACGCGGCAGAGGAGACCGGCGCCATATTGACAGTGGAAGAGCATACGGTCTATGGCGGTATGGGCAGCGCCGTCGCTGAAGTCCTCGCGGAGAGCCGTCCCGTTATAATGAAGATGATGGGGTTAAGGGGAGAGTTCGGGGTCAGCGGGGACCCCGATGAGCTGTTTGAGCATTTCGGCCTGACGGAAACGGATATCGCGAGGGAATCCGAAGTCCTTCTTACCAGGAAGGTTAAATAACGTTAACGGTATCATGGAAGTTATCGCGCCCGCCAAGGTAAACCTGTATCTGGATGTCTTTCATGAACGGGAAGACGGGTATCATGAAATAGAGACTTTGTTTGAAAGGATATCCATTTGCGACCGGATATTCCTGGAGCCCTCATTGACCGCTACAACGATAGCCTGCGACGATCCGCTTATCCCCACTGGAGAAAAAAGTCTGATGAGGCAGGTAATAGACGCCTTTAATGATGAAGCCGGTCACAGCCGGAATTTTAAGGTGTTTCTGGAGAAGCATATCCCTGTCAGCGCCGGTCTGGGCGGGGGTTCGAGCGATGCCGCGGCCCTTTTGAAAGCCCTGAACGAAGCGGCCGGACGCCCGCTTGATACAGATGCCCTGTTTCGCATATCAGGCCGGCTGGGTTCGGATATACCTTTTTTCATGAGTGACACGAATTTCGCGTTTGGCCGGGGACGCGGGGATATTATACAAAAAGTGGAAACAGGCCTGAAAATCTGGCATATAATAGTCGCCGCCCCCTTTCAGGCGGGGACGGAAGAGATGTACGGCAGGGTTACCCCTTTTGGCTTGACAAACAATAGGGGGGTTGATAGAATATTCACCGCTTTTTTGAATGAGGAAAACACAGAAGGAATAGCAAAAAATCTTCATAATAGCTTACAGGAAATAGCATTACGGGATTTTCCTGTCCTGGACCAGGTGTTTTTTGAACTAAAAAAAGCGGGCGCGAAAGGAGTGCTGCTGTCCGGAAGCGGCCCCACTGTTTTCGGTATTTTTGAACCGGAAAAGGTCGAGGCGGCAAAGGAATATCTTCAGAAGGTCTTTTTGCCCGGGGAGAACTGGACAATACTGGGTGCCAGCACATTTCAGGATATTGCGTAGATACAGGGGCGGTTACAAAAGGAGAAAGACATGAAGATCACGGAAGTCAGAATATTTCCCACGAAAAGCAAGGACGGAAGATTAAAAGCGTACGCGACCATGACATTCGACGATTGGTTTGTCGTAAGGAACGTCAAGATCATCGAGGGGAACAACGGACTTTTTGTGGCCATGCCTTCCAGGAAGATGATGGACCCCTGTCCGAAATGCGGGTTTAAGAATGTGCGAGGGAGCAAATACTGTAATGAGTGCGGTTCTGCCTGTAAAAGGCATGTCAGCACAGATGACAGCGGAAGACGGCAAAGCGAACACGTGGACATTGCCCATCCCATACGGCAGGAGTGCAGGATATATATTCAGGATATGATACTTGAGGGGTATAACGCGGAAATAAAACGGAAAGCGTCGGAAGGAGACTCCTATAGACCTGCGTCCCAGGAAGATCTTGATGTGGTTTCACAGCGGTTCGCCGGTCCTGAAAAACCGCCGAAAGAGCCTGTTCAGCCGGAAGGCCTCGGCATAGAGGACGAGACGCAGGATATCGAGCTTTAGGTCCCGCGGAAGATATGGGCTCGGTGTTTTGTCAGGACACGGGCCGCGGATAATTGGCGGGTTGTGTAATGGTAGCACAGCAGCTTTTGGAGCTGCCTGTCAAGGTTCGAATCCTTGCCCGCCAGCCATTTCCGGGCGGGTAAAATTCTTTTTTAAAAAAGCATGGATAACATTAAAGCGGTAATACTGGCGGCCGGACTTGGCACGAGGATGAAATCAGATATTCCCAAGGTTTTGCATCCGGCGGGTTCGGGAACGATGCTTGGGGAAATAGTCGGTTCTTTGAAAGAAGCGGGAATAAAGGATATCGTGGTAGTCGTGGGGTATGGGGCCGGCCTTGTGAGAGACGCTTTTGCCGGTGAAGGGCTTTGCTTTGTGGAGCAGAAGGAGCTTCTGGGAAGCGGCGACGCGTTAAAATGCGCGGTGGAGGCCATGGGAGATCTTACCGGGCATGTTCTGGTGACGTGCGGGGATACACCCCTGATAACCGCTGACACGTATAAAAGACTTATCCGCGGGCATGCGGAAGGGAACGCCTCCTGTACTCTTTTGACCTGCGGGATGGAAGACCCGTCTTCTTACGGCAGGATAGTAAGGGACGAGCGCGGAAATATCCGTAAGATCGTGGAGGAAAAAGATGCTGCGGACGAGGAGAAGAAGATCCGGGAGGTCAACGCCGGCACGTACGGGTTCCGCGGCGCGGAACTCCGGGAATTCATCAGGGATATTGAGATAAACGCGAAAAAAAAGGAGTTTTATCTTACCGACATGGCGGATATACTGGCGCGTAACGGTAAAAAGGTCCTGTCGGAACCCTGTCCTCCTGACGAGGCGCTCGGCGTGAATTCAAGAAAAGACCTGGCTGTTGTGAACAGGATACTGAATCAAAGGGTCATAGAGAGACTGATGGGATCAGGGGTGACGATCATTGATCCGGCCACGACGTATATAGATAAAAGCGCGGTGATAGAAAAGGACACGACGATATTGCCCTGCACCGTGATAAAGCCCGGTGTCACGATCGCCTCCGGCTGCAGGATCGGCCCGTTTGCCAGGTTAAGGCCGGGTACGACATTGTCCCGGGGCGTGGAAATAGGGAATTTTGTTGAGTTATGCAGGACCGAGATAGGCGAAAATACAAAGGTCAAACACCATACATATCTTGGCGATACCGTGGTCGGAAGTAATGTCAATATCGGGGCAGGGACGATCACAGCCAATTACGACGGCGAGAAAAAAGCCCGGACCGTGATCAAAGACAGGGCTTTTATCGGCGTGGGAGTGATCCTTATCGCGCCGGTGGAGATCGGCAGAGAGGCCAGGGTCGGGGCCGGAAGTGTGGTGACCAAGAACAGGAACGTTCCTGACGGAGAGACGGTTGTTGGTATCCCGGCAAGGCCGTTAAAGAAGAGTTAAAGAGTCATCCCCCTTAACGAGAACGGAGAGAGGTTACAGACATGGATAAACTGGCGGTTTTCAGCGGCAACAGTAATCCCGGGCTCACGCGCGATATATGCGGAAACCTGAAGATAGAACCGGGTAAATGTGATATCGGGAAGTTCAGCGACGGCGAGACCTATGTCAGGATCCAGCAGAACGTCAGGGGCAAAGACGTGTTTGCGGTGCAGTCTACGGGTTATCCGGTGAACGACAACCTGATGGAACTGCTGATAATGATGGACGCGCTTAAAAGGGCCTCGGCAAGAAGGATAACAGCTGTTTTACCCTATTTCGGGTATGCCCGGCAGGACAGAAAAGACCAGCCGAGAGTTCCGATCACCGCGAAACTGGTCGCTAACCTGCTTGACCGCGCGGGAGCTGACAGGGTCCTGACCGTTGACCTGCACGCCGGCCAGATACAGGGATTTTTCGATATCCCGCTGGATCACCTTTATGCCGCGACCATTTTCGAGGAGTATTTCAGAAAGAAGGACCTGAAGAATATCGTTATCGTTTCCCCGGACGTGGGCGGTATCAAGATGGCGCGCGCGTACGCGAAAAGGTTCCAGGCCGGCCTGGCGATCGTGGACAAGCGGAGGGTCAGCGATGTCAGGGCGGAGGTCATGCACATAATGGGCGACGTGGAAGGGAAAGATGTCATTATAGTGGATGACATGGTCGCTACGGCGGGCAGTCTGGTGGAAGCCGCTGCCGCGCTTAAGAACGAGAAAGCCGGGGAGATATATGCGGCTGTCACCCATCCTGTATTGTGCGGGCCGGCGATCGAGAGGATCGAAAGCTCCTGCATAAAAGAACTGGTGGTGACTGACACGATACCGGACAGTGAAGACAAGGGGCTTGGCAAGATCATACGGCTCTCGGTGGCGCCGTTGTTAGCGGAAGCCATAAAGCGGATACATTCGGAGGAAACGATAAGCGCTCTGTTCGAATAGTGCACGGGCGTCAGGAGGGGGATACATGGAAAAGATCATATTAAAAGCTTCGGTAAGGGAAGAAAGGGGCAAAAACGCCTGCAAGCAGTTGAGGAAAAGCGGTTTCATCCCGGCGGTAGTGTATAAAGGCGGAGGAGAGAGTCTGGCGCTCAGCCTTGGTGACAGAGAGCTGTGGCGTGCCATGCATACCGAGGCCGGAGAGAACGCGATCATCACGCTTGACATCACGGGCGGAAAGAAAAAATTGGATAAGACGGTGATACTCAGGGGGACGCAGCTTGACCCTATCAGGGATAAACTGCTTCATGTCGATTTTCACGAGATATCCCTGACCGAAAAGATAAAGGTAAAGGTCCCGGTCAGCATAAAGGGAGAAGCCGCGGGTGTGAAGGAAGAAGGAGGTATATTGAACCAGGTGCTCTGGGAAGTAGAAGTGGAATGTATGGCCCTGAAGATACCGGAGCACGTGGAGGTGAACGTCGAGGGATTGAGGATCGGCGACGCGATCCATGTTAAAGAGATCGAGGTGCCGGCGGAAGTGAATATTCTTGATGATCCCGAACAGATGATAGTCGCGGTTAACCCGCCGCATGTCGAGGAGGAAGAAGCTGAGGAAGTTCCGGTCGAGGAGGGGGAAGAACCCGAATTGATAAAGAAAGGCAGGAAAGAAGAAGAGGGAGCCGCGGAAGAAGAGGCGGCCCCCGCCGGCGAATGATGAAGATCATAGCGGGTCTCGGCAATCCCGGGTTCAGATACAGGAACACGAGACATAATATCGGGTTCAGGGTCCTGGAAGCGTTTGCCGAAAAACACAGGTGCCGGATAAAAAGGAAGGCGTTCCGAGGTATTTACGGCACCGGGGTGGTAAGCGGTCAGGAAGTAATGCTGTTCAAACCCCTGACCTACATGAACCTTTCCGGTGAAGCGGTCGGAGAGGTCTGTTCTTCCCGGTTCGGCGGGAAGAGCGACCTGCTGGTAGTCAGTGACGATCTTAACCTGCCACTGGGGGTTTTAAGGTTAAGGGAGAAAGGTTCCGCCGGCGGCCATAACGGATTAAGGTCCATTGGTGAGAGGATAGGCGCTGATTTCAGCAGGCTGAGAGTCGGCATAGGGGGGCAGGACGTGTCCGGGGACATGACATCGTTTGTATTATCGCCTTTTCCCCGAAGAGACAGGCCCCTGCTGGAGGACGCGGTAAAAAAGGCCGTGGCCTGTATTGAGGTATGGATCGAGAAAGGCGTCAGGGAAGCCATGGATCGATGCAACCGGCCGGTAGAAACATCTTGATATACACAGGGTTGTATGTTATTATCTATCCGCGCTAAAGGGGAGTTTCCCGTCCGGCGCGACAAATCTGTAATTCACGGCGGTAAATATGGAAAAGCAAAGATCTTATGAGGGGCTGTTCGTTATGAACGCTGAGAAAGACGAGTCAGCGGTCGAGGTGCAGAACAGTATTAAGGCAGTGATAGCTGAAAATAACGGGACCGTTGTCGAGGAAAAAATGATGGGGAAAAAGTCTCTGGCGTATCCCGTTAAAAAGAAGACCGAAGCGGTGTATTACGGCCTTGTTTTCAATATTTTGCCTTCGGCAATCGAAAAGCTCACGCGCCAGTTCCGGATAAACACGGATATATTGCGGGCGATGATAGACCGGGCCGGGAGCTTAAAGAAATAAGGGCAAGTATTCAGGTAGTCAGGCAGGAGCATGGTAAACGACCGTCAACTCAGTCCGGGGATATGCCTGAGTAGTCACAAATAAGGAGTCGAGATGGCTGC
>DAOVKF010000136.1 GCA_030631915.1 Candidatus Omnitrophota bacterium | reverse complement strand
TCGCACAAGCAGACCAGGGCGCTTATAAGGGCCTGGGCCGCCAGCGTCGAGGGCAAAGAACTTGACGAAGTAAGGAAGCAGTTAAGAGAAGAGACGCGCGTGACCGCCAGGGACTTTGCGCCCAGGATGATCGCCGCTGTTATTTTAACAATGGTCATTGCCGCGGCAATGATCGTCTGGCGGGCCCATAAAAAAAGGCGGGCCGCCGGGCAGGACAGCGCGGGCGGCACCGGCGGTCCTGACAGCGCGGGCGGTGAAGCGGGAACAACAGGAGGCGCGCCCTCACAGCGGACTTTAATGAGCATTATAACAGGCGTTATCTCAGCGCCGGTATTATGGCACCTGCTTAAGGGGGTATCCCTTGCGGCAGGCCCGTCCGAACTTTTCACCGGCATGCTCTCAGGCATCGCGTATATACCCAATACCCTTACATCCCTGCCATGGCTCGCGTTCTACGGTATTACCGGTTATTTGATCATCAGGCAGATATACGCATACATCGCGCTTGATAAGGTATATATCAAGGGGGATAAGAAAAAAAGCTTTTTGAAGAAGTTCAAAGCCAAGGAAAAGGGGGTCGCCAAAAGAAAACCGGTGACAGTTCCTTCCGAACGTAAAATTCCTGAGATCAGTGAAAATTTCGAGGATATGCAGAAGGAAATGCAGGGTGTGATAGGCAGTTTTCAGTCCGCGATGTGGGATGTTTACAGGAGCGTGGAACCTTTCAGGGCCGCATTCGAGAAGCCCGGGTTTTATCTGCGTTCCGGTAGTCATGTCCCGGCATACAGGTTCACGTTCAAGACATTCCTGATCTTCGCGACCGGTATGGTGCTGCTTATCGCCAGTTCGATGAAAGCGTCGAGCATGGGATGGGTCGTGGGTTATGGCCCGGGCATGTGGATAGCAGGCATATGCCTTGTTTCCATGGCCGCTGTTCTGAGCTATAAGTTGTTTGGCGACATGTTCCTGATCATGTTCCCCCGCGCAAGACGCCGCAAAACAGCCCTTGATGTCATGGAAAGGGAGATAGAGAAAGTAAGGCTGTATTTTGAAGGGCTTGGAACAAAGGGAGGATATGGTTATACGCCGCAGGAATGGGAAAAGATCCTGAAATTCCCTGTTCATGCCCAGTTAGGCGACACAGACGACGCCATAGAGATCAGGACACAGACCATCATGTTCCTGGATTACCTCACTTATTGCGAGGAATGGATCAAGTTCTTAAGAGAACACAAGAATTACAAGGTGTTCGCGAGACTGCATTACCCGCCTGACCAGCAGCGTCCTGACCTGATGCCGACATTTTACACAAAAGGCCCGGACTATTACCTGGCAAAGACTTTTGCCCATATGACGACTGCTTCGGCTCTGGGTCTGGCCACGAAAGATCCTTCGGCTAAGGCTCCAGTGAGGCCTGTCGCCACGGTCATGCCGGACCGGGAATATGATCATAAAGACGAAGAGCGCGATGAAGAAGAGAGATTCGCCAGGATGTCAGAGGACGAGGTTGCGGATCTGAATAAGGGGATGGAAGATCTTTTTCTCATGCCGGGCCAGGAGGATGATCATAAAGACGAAGCTCGCGATGAAAAAGAGCAAGCCCCCATGATATCAGAGGACGAGGCTGCGGCACTGGCCCCGAAAGATCCTTCGGCTAAGGCTGCCGTGATGTCCATCACCGCGCTTATGCCGGGCCGGGAGGATGATTATAAGGCCGCGCGCACCAAAAAAAAGAGATTCCCCATGATATCAGAGGACGCGCCGCGTAACGGTTGCCGGGAATACCGCAACAGGTTTCATGTCCCTTACATGGACCCGATACAGCCCCTGGTGCCTTTTAATAACATTTATGTGTACCTGCCCCTTATAAGAGAAAGGGCGCGCCAGATACATGAGGAACGCGTCCGCGGCAGCCAGGATCCCATTGCTCTGGTTACCAGGCGCAGTGAAGTTGTGCAGGACCTGACTGTAGGGACCTTAGCCGGAAGATATGGCGCAGGCCCGGAGAGCACGAGTTATCCGAAACTTTTTTATAACAGGCATTTCTGGCATTCCGTGATATTCGCTGGCATAACAGGCGTTCTGACGGTCATGGCATACGGTTTAAGGCTTGACCTGGCTGCCATGGGTCTTGTGCGGGACCTTGATATCGTGAACCTGCTTTCTTTCAGCTTCGTGGAAATAGTCGGGGCTGTTATCGGATTTCTTACAATGGTAGGTATATTCAAATATATCCTGTTCGGGTCAGGATACGCGCAGAGGACAAGACGTTTTCTCAAGCTTCTCATGACCGGCGGCGCGGGGTATCTGGCGTATTCGTTATGGGGAAAGCAGCTGGCCGCCGTAGGGGCGTTCTGGCAGTCGACCGATATGTCCCTGGGCGCGGTTTTCAGCCCTGTGGTGACCGTTATCCAGGCGCCTTTTAAAATATTCGGATACTTGAGTTCCATTGATCCGGTAATGGCGGCAGGGTTTTTTATCGCGATCACAGGCGCTGCGATCATCTATTACCTGAGGTCGGCTTTCACCGAACAAAGCAACGAGGTCCAGGATCAGGATATCCTGGATTTTGTGCCCCCGTATCTATTAAGGGAGCTTTTGAACAGGGCACGGCAGAATGCGATAGATGAGGGCAAACAGGCAAACCTGCCGGCAGTGATCAGGGACAGCGAGATCGCAGAGAATGACGATGTGAAAAAGATATTCCGGAACGTTTCCCGCTCATATAAAGGGTGGAGAAAACTCATAAGGTTAATGAAGAACGAGCCTTTGTCCGACTGGGTGGTTAACAGGATAAGGATGTCCCGGAAACTGCCGGACGGAAAATATTCATGCACCGCGCTTGACATCGCGAATATAGTGAACAATGTCCGGGACAGAGAGAAAATAATCCAGGTATTGAGCAAGCACGGGTATCTTAGTATCGATGATCTTGACGTTAAGAGGGGGCAGAAAGAGAACAAACGGATAACGAACCTGGATATACTTGCCTGGTTAGACCAGGGCCAGGGGTCAACGCTGGAGCGGTTAGACGAGATCGTCAACGACGAGGCTATAGCCCACGAGATATTCGAGCCTGTTGTTCTTATGGCCACTCTTTTCGGAGACGCAGAGGTGAAAAATGTCATCAAGACAGCGCAAAAGCTCAGAGGCAGTTATCACGGCCGTATCGACATAGCCCTGGCCCTGGATGATGACGACGCCAGCGGCACTGAAGCGGCCCGCGATGCCTTGCGTAAAGGCGGGGGCCTGGCTGGTCTTGCCGACAATGTTATCATCCATGCGGGTTCCAACCAGGGAGTGAATCTGGGGACCAATCAGAGAAAGGTGCGCATGAAACCTGTTCTCGATGTGGAGCTGGTCCAGGCGCTTAAAAAACATTATGGGGAACATCCCGAAAAAAGGCTTCCGGGCTTTGTCGAGCTGATCGACGCGGAAGACAGGGTCGGGTCGCTTCTCTTAAAATCAAAAGCACTCCTGTGGAGGATGCAGGAAAGGACAGTGGAAGATCAGATCGCGGGATTTGGGAACAGGAGAGATAGCAGGAGATGGGGCTTACAATATAACGGGATATTCGGACAGGCATGGAAACTGCGGTTTTTATGCTGGTGCACGGTCCGCTGGCTGAAGCTCTGGGCCTGGGGCGCTAACGCGGATATTGAAGGCAAAGCCAGGGCAAGGGCCGCTTTTATGCTTGAAAAATTCAATGAAATATATTCGCCTGTTGCTGCTGATGCTCCGGCGGCTGCTGCTGATGCTGCT
>DAOVKF010000112.1 GCA_030631915.1 Candidatus Omnitrophota bacterium | reverse complement strand
GGTATATTCTTTGCCGGATACTATCATGGAAGCTGCCAGGCATAAAGAAAAACTCGCGCTCGCGGAAGCCGAGGCTGACGCGAAGCGTAAGAACCAGCAGTTTGAAAGAGTGCTGAAGAATTTCACCGGCGGGATGTATACAAAGGCGAAACAGGAACTTGTGGACTGGATAGGAGACTACACCAATACCGCGCGTCTTACCGATGGGGAGTATGTGCGGGCCAATTATATGGATTGTGACGAGGCAAGAAAAGACGTGTTATCCATGAAAGAGGACGGCGCGTACAGGAAATACGCGGCCGAAGTCGGTATGGGCGGCACTGTACTTGCGAAGATATACGGCGGTATCGAGTGCAAAGCCGCTGAAAGGCTCGCCGCGGTTTACGGGGAATTCAGCACAGCCGGAAGCGGCGGCGAACAGGCGTTTTTCCAGAACGCTGACAGGATCAGGGAAGACCGTGACCTGCACAGATCGATCCTGGAACGGTATCTGCTCGGTATGGTCGATAAAGTGGCAGAGGAGGATCTAAAGCAGTTTGTGGGCGAAGACCTGAGTGATCTTGACTGGGACAGGCTGTACGGCATCCTGGCAGAGGCGGTATACAACATGAGCGCGTCTGAAAAGCTCGCGCTTATAAGAGGTAAGGTCCTGGGCAGGCTCCTCAACCGGTTCGACTCGGTATTCGATGTCATGATAGAGAAATACGAAGGCGCGGAATTTTATAACCGGCTGGGCATCGGTGACGTGGAAGATCCGTTATCCGGCCATACCGAGGCGATAGGGAATTTGCTGGACGGATGCTATTCCGCAATAAACGGGCTTAACGCGGTCTATGAGGTTACGGTCGACACTGCCGTATCGAATTTTGTTGACGAACTCAGGTCCGTGGCGGAGAAAGCAGGCGGTATCGGTGACCGCAGGACATCGTTCTGGGGCAAGAGCTCATGGGTCCCTGAGAACAACGATGAGATGAGGAAGGCGGTAACTCCCAATGCTGATTCCGGAGGGTCCGAATATAACCGCGTGGCCGAAGACCTCGGTGAACAGGTGGTCGATAAGACCAGGGAAGCCATGGAAAACATCGCCGGGTCGCTCAGGGACCTGAGGTACAAGCTGATCTCGCTTGAATCCGGCACGGGCCTGGACGCTTTGCTGGTATATACGCACAGTTTTTGCCAGCAGGAGCTGGATATGCAATACGAGAAAAGCGCCCGGGCGCTGGGCAGGATAATACAGTATATAACCAACGGGACGGCTAACGAAGGGCTGAACCATGAAGGGGAGCAGTACAGTTTCGCGAAAGGCCCTAACGCGAGAAGCTGGTGGATGGGATCAGGATGGGACGCCCATCTGAACAATTATGCTTACAGCGATAACCTTCTTCTGCGCAACGCGGAAATAGGCAGGCGTATCATTGATTCCATGACAGAACAGTCGTTCATTAAAGGGTACACGGACATGGAACTTGAGGTGATGAGGACATTGACCGAACAACTGGGTATTTCCGTGGGAAGTTACGTATACAAGGAAGACGGTGTCATCGTATCCGGCTATACCACAAGCGCACAGCAGGCGATCCGCGGTATCAACGGTGAGGACAGATACCATGAAGATCACGGAAGCCTTGCCAAAAAGGCCAGGGAGATCAGTGATAAGCAGTATCTTATGGGCATGGCGGAAAGCGACAAACTGACAAAGATACTTAATGGCGTTGTGCGGAATGAACTGAAAGCCGCGCTGTCAACCCCGGCCGGGATCGTTGACGCGTATAATACCGCTATTGATGACGCTATAGAGGAATTCTCCTCTTCCGGCAATTTTGGCAACATTGTATCAGACATGGCTCTCAGCGCGCTTGACGGTCAGAGACACTCCCGCTACGTCCCGAATCAATTTAGCGGGGCGTTTGACCGAAGCGCGTACGATGAGTTCTCCATATATCTGAAACTAAAACCCCGGATAGACGCTTTTAACCAGAAAGTGACAGAGGCGAACAGCGTTTATATCAAAGCAATGATGGATCTTTTGTTTGCCGCGGGCACGGCAGAGGTAACAGAGGAGGGTGAACTTAACGTGGACGGAATGGAGGGTTTGAGGGGGACTATCCAGCCAGGCCGCGGATACGACACCGAAGGAGGCATAGACAGGCTTCGCAGGGACGTGACCGAGGTGGTAACGATACAGACAGATTTTTACAGGAAAGCGATAACAGAGATACGTAACGCCTATGAATCCGGTTCAGGCACCGCCGGAGGAGACGCTGATAAAGGCCTGGCTTTTAACAGGCGTTATGTCCACCAGTACGGTAAGAGCAGGTTCGCTGAGTATTACGATTTTGATCCGGCTTCGTTCACCAACAATTCCCTTACCGGCATGGCGGACCTGGTCGGCACGAGTTACATAAAGACGCTTTACATGTCCGGCGCCAACGGTCCGAAGAACATAGCCTGGCTCAGCTGGAAGGATTTTGACACCGGAGGCGAGGAGAAAGCGTACCAGATAGCGGAGAGCCTGAAGCAAGGCGCCAGAGGCGGCACTGTTACACAGTTTTACGGCAAAGAAGAGGGGTCTGATACGCGGCGTTCGAAAGTATTCGGTGACGCGGCGCTCGACTGGGAGGCCGACGCTATCATGAAGTATACCGATCTCGGGGACCTTGAACAACACTACCTGCGGGGTATACGCGTTTCAGACAGGGCGGAGGCCCCGGATTCCAGGGGTACGGAACGCGTGGAAGTCGCCAGAAGCATCGGGGACGGGGACATCGGCGAACAGCCCTCGGAAACCGCCGCGCTGGAAAAAATGGACGTTGCGCCCGAGGAAGTCACGGACACGGTAACGTCCACGGGAGAAAAAGGCAGCGCCTCCTCCCGTTTCAGCCGTTTGACGGCCGCGCGGAAATCGATCGCGGAAAAGGGGAAGGAAATGTTTTCAGGCATTGCCGAGAGGTCCGGCGCCGCGTTTAAGGATTTGACGGGGATCGTCACCGAATACCTCGATCTGGGCGATTCAATATTCACCGGATCCATCGACTCCGGGTTTGACGGGTCCGGAGGTTTGGATGAGGACTCCTTTTTCCCGGCGGATGATCTCAGTGATATCACGGCCTGTTCGATGCTGGGAGTAGGATTTGCCGACAGCATGTCGGTAACCTCGTTGTTTGAGATGCCGGAATTACCCATGTCGGAACGCCGGCTGTCCGAGGAACTGGTCCCCGCGGATGAATATGAAGACACAGGCGCGGAAGACATCCGGCAGGAGAGGGCCGAAAATCCCCTGGGAACAACAGAAGATGATGTCAGCGGTCCGTATGACCTGTCGGACCTTTTTGATCCGAATTTGAATTCAGGACTGTTCGGCGATATTCTGGAAGGGGCGGTTGAGCGGATAGCCCCTGAATTCGGGATGTTAGAATCCGATCTAATGCTGCCGGGTGATCTCGTGTCATCCGGATCAGAGCCGGAGTCGGTCGACGGATTAATGATCGAGCCGGAATCGGTAACATACCAGCCCGGTGAGACTGGTGAGACGGTCTTCGCGGAATTCGAAGTCTTTGAGCACTCATTATTCACAGCCGATCCAGGGGATGAGAAAGAGTACCGGCCGCTTCTGGCCGCGGGATCGGGTTTGGACGTCTCTTCTCTTGGATCGTTCGATTGCGGGTTGACAGGTTCCCAGGCCGGCTCGCTGGAAGACTCCGGCTCCGAAATATTCGAGTTTGGTTCAGGAACAGTGGATTCAGGTTCAGAAGAATCTCTCCTGACAGAGGCCGCGGGAGAGGATGGATCAGCTGAGGTAGAGCAGCCGGTGCTGGCCATGACCCCTGGGATATCCGAACATGGCCGGACAGACGAGATAAAGGCTGATGCTGGTAATGAAACGACAGAAGAAAAATTAAGCGCCCTGAGGACGGGATATTCCGGGATCTCAATAACCGCTCTTGATCAGGCAGCGTCCGCCACCCCGTTTGCCGCGGATATGCATGGTGCGGAAAGGGGAATTACCGGTACGAGTGATAAGGTAGAAGAATCCGGTCTACCGGATACAGGCGCGAAGGAAGATGCAGGAGAGGACACGGGCGGCGTGACACCGTCCGATGTATCCGGACTCATCGACTATGCGAGCGTCAAAAGCGCGGCAACCGGCCTTGAATTCACGTCAAGCCTGGATCTTGGTGATACCAGGATAGGAGTGACCGCTGAACGCGGCGCGTTAAAAGAAGCTGCGGTAGAGACCGGCGGGAAGAAAGCCGTGATAGACATAAGCGGCCTGACGCCGGCGGACGTAAAGGAAAAATTAAGCGCCTTACGGGCCGAACTTGCCCGTCCGATAAGCAAGATAGAAGAAGCGGTCAGCCTGGTAACGGATATTAGCAAGAGATTTGACGGTAAGGGCGCCAAACTTGCCGTGGATGCCGCCGGCGTGATCATTGCGGTCGCCGCTGAAAGAGGCGATATGACCGGTATCATTGTAACAAAGGGAACACCGGGCGGAAAGGCGGTCCGTGTCGATGCGGCCGGTCGTTTGACCCCGGAGATGATAAAAACAGTACAGGGATTCATTGATACTGTCTCACAAACGGATCTATCATCCGGTATCAGGTCGTTCAGTCTGGTAGCGGCCGCGTTCGGCGAAGCAGGCTTACCCTCATTCGCGGTGTGGCTCGAGGCAGGCGATATAACGATGGAGGCGACCGAGTCCGATGTCTCCGGAAAGGTGGTCATAACAGTGACCAATAAGGTGGATAAGGGATCGCCCGCCATAAGATTCTTTGCGGGAGGTTCCGGCGGAACGGGCACGGGTTTGGGCGTTGTCACTGCCAGAGCGCTATCATTGAAAATAGCGGGTCTGGCGACAAAGGCGGTGGAAGAACTCGAGAGGCTCCCGGCCGGTGTTTCCCCCACAGAAAAAGGCGTTGCCGCCATGGCGGCCGGCGCCGTAGGCATTGCCCGGGGTTTTGCCGCTCTTGGCGAAAGAGTAGTGGTCAGTTTCCGGGCAGGCGAAGTCGAGTTGACGTTCATGTCCGAAGTGTCCGGCACGGAAATGACGGGGCTCAGCCTGTCAGGAGCTGCCGGTGGATTACG
>DAOVKF010000146.1 GCA_030631915.1 Candidatus Omnitrophota bacterium | reverse complement strand
TTCCCATATCCATTCCCTTGAATTTTTCATTACCTCCTGAAACCGGTCTTCTGATCCTCGCAGCGCGGCCTCCACCTTTTTTCGCCTGGCGATCTCGTTACTAAGCCTGCTTATCGACGACACGCTGCCCTTTAGATCCTCGGTCATCCTGTTAAAAGCCTCTGCGAGCTCCCCGACCTCGTCCTTTTCCCCCCTTGCCACTTTATAATCAAGATCCCCGCGGCCCACTCTTTCGACCCCTCTGCGTAACCTGTCAATCGGCCTTGTGATGCGTTTTGCGACATATCTGCCGGTCGCCCATGCCGCTAATGGAATAAAAAGAAAAATCAGGATAAAAACGCGGCTCAACTTGTTTAACGGAGCCATGGCCTCTTTTTCCTCGATTTCCGTCACAAGGATCCACGGCATTTCCGATATATGCGCGTGCGCCCCAAGAACATTAACCCCCCTGTAATTTGTATATACCAAAGGTTTGCACCCGGAGCGCGCAGTGTGCGCATGGGGTCCGGGAGATCCGGGGTGCTCATGATACTCATGGCGCTCATCCCAATGTTCTTCAGTAACGTTCAACTTTTCTTGTGTGGGCCTCGCGGCGCCTCTTACGGTAAGAAAGGTGTCCTTCACAAAACGGGAAGGGGTTATCATGTAACCGTGTTTATTTAAAATGTATATCTCCCCGGTCTCAGTCCAGCAGGTCCTGTTGCCTACGATCCTGTCTATCCGGTCCATCGAGGCTCTGGCAACGACAACCCCTAAAACACTGTTTTTCTCTTTATCCAGGATCGGCGCGGCAAAACCGATCGTGGGTACCTTCTTATCCGCGGAAATATACGCGTCTTTAATAAAAATACCCTTTTTTCCTCCCAGAAAATAAGGATCGTTCCGCTTGTCTTTCCCTACATCCGGTCCATGGCTTGAAGCAACGACTATTCCGTGTTTATTTAAAACAAAAATGTCGTAGATACGTTTTAAGTGTGTATTCGTATTGTTTAATCTATATGTACCGGTTCCCTGGTTTCTGTCATAGTCTTCACCTTTTTTGCCTGTTGACAGGAACCGTTCAACGACAATACTTTTTGATAATTGCAAGATCGCCTCTTTACTCGTTTCCAGGAACGTATCTACATGGGCGGCTCTTGACGCGGCTGTTGTGGACAGATAAGCGAATATGGATCTTTTGATAATGTCCCTTGCCGTAATATAGGTAACGGGCACGGCAATACCTGCGATCATCAGACCTGCCATGAGAAACGATACGGTTATCTTGCGGCCTATCTTCATGTATGTTCCGGGATTAAAGAGTGATCCCGCCCTTTAAGACGAATATACACGGCTTTTCCATGGTTTGCAATTTAAACTCCCAACCAAAACGGCGTGTCCCAGGATCAATACTCGATAGAAAAGGAACCAAACTCCCCGGTGTACGCCTCGGACGTGACGTCAACGCCGCTGACACGGGACTGGGGCGGGCCCATGCGGCACCATTCGATCATCCTTTCCACCGCGGACACCTCTCCTTCGAACACGGCTTCCACCCTGCCGTCGCGCCGGTTCCTGACCCAGCCGCCGAGCCCCAGGCCCAGGGCTGTTTCCCGCGCGTAAGAACGGAAAAAAACCCCCTGGACCATGCCTGATATCACTACGTGTTTTCTGATATTTGCCATTTTGACGGACGCTTCGCTCACTTGCGGGCGATCAAGACCCAGTGGTGCCTCTCATCATACGGCTCGATCTCATATCCCATGTCATGCAGACAGGAATACACCTGCTCTTGAGTAACACCGGAACTCTCGTGAACGCGGCCTTCTTCGGTGTGAACGGAACCCACTACTTCCAGGCCCCTTTTGTTAAAATCCGCTGAAACAAGCCTGCCGCCGGCACACAGGACCCTGTCCGCTTCCGAAAGGACCCCGCCGGCATCTGTTAAATGATGGAACAGGTTTACGCCGACCACGTTGCCGAAACTCCTGTCCTCAAAAGCCAGGGACTCTCCGTCCATCACGTAAAATCTGACGTTTGAAAGCGCGTTCTCATAGGCAAGGTTCAAAGCCGCCGTGCGCAAAGCCTCCCTGTCCGTGTCCACGGCCACGACCCTGTATCCGGCCTTTGCCAGGGCCAGTGTCGTATAACCGTTACCCGCGCCGATCTCCAGTATCCCGCCTTCCAGGGGATATAACCGGTCAAGGATAAGTTCCCGGACCCGCATGACATCAAGGCCCTTTTTCTTGTATATCGAAAACCTTTCGCTTAAATGCGCGTGGTTCTCCTTTATTTCATTATCTGTTATTTCCGGGATATATTCTTCCATAGATAACCCCCGGAAGAATGGGCACGGGTGTCCCTATTCTTCCTTTGAGCCAAAAGGAAACTTGATGACCTCCTTGAGGTCCTCTGTTGTCTCCTTTAAAAGCCCGGCAGTGGCCTTGACGGTTTCCCGGGCCTGCTCTGTGGTCCCTGCCAGCACGCCCCCGGCTCCGCCGACTATCTTTTGCGCGGCCGCGAGTGTATCTGTGATAGGGCCTTCCAGGGAACTCAGGTCAAAATCGGCAAGCTCTGCTATCGTGGTGTGCATAAGGGCCTTTACAACGATCAGACTTATAAGCTTGTTTGGATCGTCAATATTCCGGAACTTCTCATCGATGTTAATATCGAACTCTTTGACTGCCGGCTTGCCGCCCGCGGAATAATCCTTATATATGACTTTGCCGATCTTCAGCTCAAGCACGTCTATTTGTATTTCAGGAGCTTTTCCTTTTTTCCGGGCCGCGGGTTTTTCGGCCTTTTTCTGCTGTTGGACGCTTTTCAGCGAATCCAGGTTCAACTCGCCTTTATCGTTCTTTACAACGACAAATTCCTTTAAGTTTATCCTGACTTTCTCCAGATGTATCCTGCCCCTGATAATAGCGGGAAGATCATAGTCAACAAAGATCTCCGGCATATCAAGCATGACCCTGTCCTCATATCCGGGAGGATTGAACAACCTGAGATCGTTTATATCGATCAGGGTCCTGATTATCCCGATATCAAGGCTTTTCATTTTAAGAGACAGCCCTGTTACCAGCCGTACCCCCCTTTCAACGGATATCCTGGCAATGGTGTTCTTGGCAACTGACAGCACCAGCACTATTGCCAGCACAGCAACGATCAGAAATACTGGATTTTTTTTCATCTCGCCCCCTCCTTGTTTTGAGTTATCCCCCGGACTTCTCATGTCTTTATGTTTCAGGTAATTTCATTGCCGCGTTAAGGATAATTATATCGCTATTTTCGTTTACAGTAAAACGGAAAATTTTCGTGACAAGAACAGGGCCGGAAAGAAGGCAGGGTCTGACAGCGTCATTTATACCCTTAAAATCATCTTGAGGTGTGTCCCCTTGA
>DAOVKF010000169.1 GCA_030631915.1 Candidatus Omnitrophota bacterium | reverse complement strand
CGGTTTCTTTTAAACGGGTGACCTTAAGCAAACTCAGAAATTTACTCTGATAATCGAAAACCCTGTCTTCATTTTTCCGCTTTTCCTCATCGTTCCTGTTCTGCTCGCTGACGATAAGCTCTCTTATCTCGGATATCAATTTTTCAACGCGCCCCATGTCGCCTTTTTCCACAACCTTCTCCAGCAATTGCTTATGATTGGCCAGAAGAGACGCGTGTTCCTCAAAGATCTTTTCATCAAGAGAGAACAGCCCTTCCCAGGAACCCTGATTGGCGCCCCTGTCCGCGCGTCCCTGCGTCTGTATCTCAAAGGCCTCCGCTTCATCAAGATACGTGGATATAACATGAAGTCCGGGAGCCGACCCTCCTACAGGCGGCACTTCTTCGCCCTCTGTGCCGTCCGCGTTAAGGCGCCGGCCTTTTATCTCGATATCTATACCCCTGTGCGCTATATTGGTAACGATCGTGATGACGTTGGCGTAACCCGCTTTAGCGATATTTGACCTGAAATTAGCCGGATCCCTTCCATCGGCTATATTGACTATAAGCTCACCGTATATCGCGGCCGGCAGATTCGCCTCCAGGAATTCCTTTAGATCCCCGGCGTCAGCGTCATGTTCCGCTTTTATCAGGATGGGCTGGTTCTTTCTGGCCCTGAGTTCCACACGCCTCAGAAGATCCTGCCTTTTTGCCGCTTTATCCCTGTAACCTGTATGACCGGCTGTTTTATCCAGCTTTTGCGCTATACCTTCAAACTCCTCCACTTCCTTGCCGGGATACATGGCTTGCAACCGCGTTTTTTCCATTGTTCCGCTGGCTCCGGCGGAATCCATGATCAGGTCTCCGGATAAGAACTGGCCGATCGTTTCCGACATCAAGGTGTACTTTTCAGGCGTCACTTTACTGTCAGGCACCCCGGCCACTATCTCTACGGCCTGCTGAAGCCCTTCCCCGAACGACATCCCGACCTTCCTGTCCCCTGTCTGCTCATCACGGACATCCACCCCGACAATATTCCCCTGTCTGTCCAGCCTGGTGTAATAATGGACATTTTCCCGATAGAACAGACGGGCTTTAATAGCATCTATAACAAAACTGGATCCGTCCGCTTTTATGATATTCGATATTTCTTCGTCCTGTTTTGAGAATTTCTTCGACAACCTGCCGAGCGCTTTCCTGGCAAAAGCCTGTCCCGCACCGGTCAAATATACCTGCTTAGTATCTTTACGCGCGTAATAATGATCTTCGTTTGCCATTATTCCTGATACTTCCTTGTCGATCGCTCTGCGCGCCACGCGCCGCGATTCCCAGTCGTCCATGTCTTCCCCTGAAATAATACACGGTGTGGCCGAGCCAAAAACAAGCATCAGGTCAGCTTCGTCAAAAAGGGCGAAATACCTGCTTTTCCTCAAAGCCTGCGGGGCATGGCCGATCCTCTCCTGCATGCTGCGATGGACCGCCCTGTCCCATTTGGTATAAATGATCGCGCATTCCTCATAAACGCGCCCGATATCTGCCTTTGACACATCCTCTTTGCGGCCGTCCTTAAAAATAACGCCTCTTTCGCCGCCTTTGCCGTCCGGAAGGATGAACCCGACAGCAGCCCCGCACCTCGAGAGCATGACTCCCATTTTATCTTTAACCATGGCCTGTTCGGTCAGCTCGTCACTATGCGTAAAAAGCAGGACTCTTTCTCCTCTTTCCCTGTACCGTGAAAGCGCCGCCCCGCCGAGCGTAAGGGTTTTACCGCCCCCTGTCCTGAGTTCCGCGAATTTTCCGTTCTTAAGCGTCCTCATGGCCGGTATCTGGCCCAGCCTGTATGAATCAAAGCCCGCTTCCCTGAGCAGGGCCTGTTCGCTTTCCGTAAGTTCTTCCCCTTCCGGTGAGACCCTGCCGGACCCTCTCAGTTCCGGGGTCTCTGTTTTTTTAACTCCGGGCGCCGGTTCTTCACTGACAACCGGTATTTCTTTAATGCCTCCGACACTCCCTTGCTCCGGTTCGGAAAAAATAGAGGTCATGCAATATGAAAGTTCGAGGATATTAGCGCGTGTTTCCAGGGGAAGAGGAAGGGATCTCACGATCTTCACAAATAATGACGGCGGCGCCCTGAGATCGGTCTCTCCTTTTTCATGCATCAGTATGGGGATAAGCGCCCTGTCCGGGGCCCTTGCCGTGCTTTCCTTTATATGAATAACCGCTCTCCCCGTAGTTTCGTCAAGATCAGTATGCGCGTAAAGGCCTTTTGCCGGAGTCCATTCCGCGTCCGGATCGACCCGCACGTTATAAGACGCGCCTAATATCTCCCCGCAGCGCTCCCGCAGTTCGTCCAGGGTCATGTTTTTCTTTTTTTCGTCAACTTTAGCGGCAGCGTGCAATATAAGGTATTTATAAATAAAATACGGGACGAATATACCGCTCATGCCTGCCAGGACTATTTGTATCGAGATCGCGCCGGACGCGCCCGCCGTTATGGCAAGGGCCGTCCCTACAATCGACTTCCACCCCAGTTCCGGCTCTTCTTTAAGCCGGCGCTGGAGCCTTTTTAAATGCTGGGAATCGATCCACCTGTTTATTTTTCCGGAGATCCTGAATTTCCTTTCGATAAGTGTCGCGGGTATGCCTAAGGTCAATATCCACATGCTGATACTCTGCAACATGAATATCCAGCGCTCGGGGAGATACCAGTCGTACAGGTCCCGGTAATCCACGTCTATATGCAGTTT
>DAOVKF010000213.1 GCA_030631915.1 Candidatus Omnitrophota bacterium | reverse complement strand
GGCGCGATAAAAGCCATGGTTATTCTGTGCCGGTTCTTCATGCGAGATCTCTTTGCGCGCCCTGTGCCGTATATGCTTTTATGACCCGGGATGGCCGTTATATCGCGGAACCTCATCAAGAGCGGCCACCCCGTCCCTGATAGCTGTTTCCGCGACGGCTTTAGACTCCCATTCGACGATCCTTGGATCAAAAGGTGTCGGGATAAGGTACTCAGGGCCGAACTCAAGGTCCGTATTATACGCCTTTCGGACCTTCTCAGGAACGTTGCCCGCGCGGGCCAGCGTCGCCAGGGCGTCGGCCGCGGCCAGTTTCATGCCGGTCGTGATCTTTCTGGCGCGGACATCAAGCGCTCCCCGGAAGATGAAAGGAAAACCAAGGACGTTATTGACCTGGTTCGGGTAATCCGAACGTCCCGTTGCCATTACGTATTCGCGGCCTTTCATGGCTTCATGGACCGCTTCCGGCATTATTTCCGGCACAGGATTGGCCATCGCAAAGATAGCCGGATAATCCGCCATTGAAAGGACCATCCCGGGGGTCACGCAATCAGGCGCCGACACCCCGATAAACACATCGGCGCCCTTCAACACCTGAGCGAGGGTCCGGCTGGATGTATCCGAAACGTGCATCTGCTTGTATTTATTAAGGTCGTCTCTTTCGGTGTGCAACACTCCCCTGCTGTCACAGATAATGACATCGCGGACGCCTTCGGATTTTATCATGTCGGCTATCCTCAAGCCCGCCGCTCCGGCGCCGTTTATGACTACCGCAAGCCCGCCGATCTTTTTCCCGGAAAGAACGCAATAATTTTTAAGAGCCGCCAGTGTGATTATCGCGGTCCCCCACTGGTCATCATGGAATACCGGTATGTCCAGAAGCCCGTCCAGGCGCTCTTCTATTTCAAAACAGGCCGGCGCGGCGATATCCTCCAGATTTATGCCGCCGTACATGCATGCTATCCCGAGCACGGCATCGACGAATCTATTTATATCCGTGCGGCCGTCTTCATCGAGAACGCCTTCCAGCGGGATCGGCCAGCCGTTAACACCGGCAAAAGCTTTGAAGAGAACGGCCTTTCCTTCCATAACGGGAATGGATGCTTTCGCGCCGATGCTTCCCAGACCGAGAACAGCTGTGCCGTCCGTCACGACAGCCACCAGGTTCCCTTTGGCGGTCAGCGAATATATCTTACTCTCATCTTTCCGGATGGCTCCGCATATTTCAGCCACTCCGGGCGTGTAGGCTATACTGAGGTCTTTCTGTGTATCCAGCCTCTTTAATATCTCCAGCCCGACTTTTCCCCCGAGATGGTATTCGAATATCTCCTTTTCTGTTACT
>DAOVKF010000028.1 GCA_030631915.1 Candidatus Omnitrophota bacterium | reverse complement strand
GCAGTAGACGGTATTTTAGATTTTATGTTTACGCCGCTAATGGCTGCCGAGAGCGCGGATATCAAAGGATTCGAACCGGCGGAGCCGGTTGCAACAGGAGCGGCACCGGCAGGCGGAGCCGGTCCTCCGGCAGGCCCGCTTTCGCCACTGGCGCCGGGATCCGTAGAAGTGGGACAGCCGGCATTAGTAACGACTCCGGCGCAGGACCTGGAAGATATCGCGGAGCAACTCCTTGATGAAGATCAATTGAGAAAAATAAAAGAAAAACTTCCGGTGCGTTTCTCTGGATCGATGAGAGAACTCACCGCATCAGTAACACAGGCACCCGGTACGGTCCGTGAACTACAGATAAGATTAGTGGTGGACGACGACGGCGTGTTAGGTCACGGCACAGTAAAGGCGCTGAGAACGTACTTATTGTTAAAAGCCGCGGAAGAGGCGCTTTCCACTTACATGGCAGGACCCAACGAAGCGGCCGGGAAGGCCCTTGCGGCCGCGTTCAAGCCTTTACGCAACTATGATCCGGATGACCAGGTTGACAGGAATTTGAGAGCGCAGTTACATTTTGCCGTGAAAGATCTGCAGTATGGCCTGGGAGTGGAAGCTGACGGCAGGATAGGAGAAACAGTTACTGTTCCGGCGCTGAACAAAGCGCTGGAGAAAGGTGACATGGATATCATTAACGCGCTTGACGGGTTACACGGGGTAATAGAGTCATGGATGCCCGGTTTCCGGGAAACAGCAGTGCCGGAGACAACAGAAGCATTGAAAGCGCCAGAGGCGCCGGAAGAGGCAGAGGCGCCGGAAGCGGAAAAGCTGGAAGTAAAAGCCGTCCGGCCCGCGCCAGAGGCAGTTGATACTGTTTCATCTCTTGTAAAGGAGATACTGCAGATAGAGGATCTTAACGGGGCATTAAAATTCATTAAAGAGCACACGGAATTCAAGCCCGTTTTAGACTCTGTGCGGGACCTGGTAATAACCGTGAACAGCGGGGAGGTCGTCAGCAGGGGATGGTGGGACAGGATAGAGGTAGGACAGGTCCAGCGGTCGTTGGAGGGTCTGGATTATAGCACCGGAGAGCACAAAGACCCGGCGGAAAACGTGGACCAGAAATTCGGCAAAAACACAGAGGAAGCGGTAGAACAGTTTCAAAAAGACAGGGGCCTTATTTCTGACGGTAGAGTAGATCCGGGCACACTTGCGCATCTTATAAAGGCAGGGCTTTTAAAAGAGCTGGAAGATCTGCGGCGTGAGGCGGACAGGACAAGACGCGTGACAGAGGAAACAGGTCGCGCGGCAGAGCTGCCGCGCGGCGTGGATATCGCCGGAGAGGTCCTGGATATGAACGGCGCTGTCGTGGAAAAGACAGGGGACACTTACCGCGTCATAAAGGCGGGGCATCCCTTGGATTATACTTATGAAACAAAGAGCGGCCGGCTGGCCGATCCGCAGGGTGAGCCCATGAATATCGTCAAATTTGCCGCAACCTCGGACAGCCGCACCTGGATCGTTGAAAAACCTCTGGCCGTGGCGGTAAGACATGTAAAACGTCAGATCCTGGGGATAATACCCGTGGGCGTAAAAGAAGAAAGGCACCTGATAATGGGTTCTGACGGTTTCCCCGAAGGGACTTCTTTCATGCGGGGGGACGAGAAAGTGGATATAAGCGAAATGGCAGAAGCTGATTCGGTTGTCATGCCGGACGAAAAGGGCAGGGAGGTAAGATACGACCTTCTCAGGCCATACGCGGTGATGTACGCCGACGCGGGAAAAGGAAAAATAGACTTTACCTATTTTATGGATGGACTGTCCGCGGAAGGGGTTAAATATTATTCCTCTGATCCGTCAAGCCCGGATGCGAGAGAGGTCGATCCGGTCCGGGGCGTATTCCCCGACCAGGCGGTCAGCGCTGACGGGACCATATATCAATATGCCGGCAATCCTTCAGGCCTGGGATTGGACGCCGGCGGAAATATTATCGGGTTTTACACCGGTGAGGAAAGGATACCGGAAGGTTCGGTCACGAACATGGCCGCGATATTAAGAGGTGTGGCCCTTTCAGGGGAATCCCGCGTCAGGGATCAGGAAGTGAAGCTCGCTTTTGCCGAGAGAGAGGAGGCGGCAAAGAGTTCCATTAACCCGGTCAAGGCCTATTTCGGCCCCTTACAGGACCTGCAGGGAGGAGGGCTTTCATGGGGCGCCGGCATTGAAGGCACCCTGTTCGATAACGATCCCGGTTTTGCCGGCCGCGGCCGTTACGCCATGGTTTCCTATCTGAGGCAGAAGTTCGCTATGTCCAAATCCATAAAGGACAGGCTTTTCAGCGCCATTATCGCGTGCAATGACTATTTCAAGGCAATAGAACAGGAACAAAAGATCAGGATGGAACTGGCGGCGGCCAGGAGATCCCTGGACAGGTTGAAAACCGAAGAAGTATCAACGCTAAACCGGAAGGACGCTGAGGCAAGGGTGGCCGGGCTCGATGCTTCGCTCAAAAAGGCGGAAGCCGGGACAGCCGGGGTCCTGAAGGCCATAAGCGTTATCATGGGCCTGGGCTACGCGGCAGGGTTTGAGATCATGGGAGACGGAAAAATAGACGTTGACCTGGTAAACGGCGTGCTGGAAAAAAGCGGCATTGATCCGGCTGATTTCTGGCGGGATTATTACGGCCCCATGAAAAGGCTGGACATCGCCCTGTCCGACGCGAAAAAAGCAAAGGAACTCGCGGCAAGCAAACCAAGGTTCAGCCTGGGCGTTATTATAGGATATCCTTACGTGATATCCCCCAAGATAAGCATTTCAAAAGGTCCGGACGTGGCCGAGCCTCTTCATGAGATAAGAAGAGAGATACAAGTTTCGGATGAGAAGGAACTGTCCAGGAACAGGAGCTATCAATTACAGGAGTTAAGGATACTGGAGGATTTTTGTTCCGGGATGGAAAAGGACCTGCCCGTTCTGATCGGTTCGCTTGCAAAGGAAGCCTCCGGAAAAGAAGCCGCTTTCAGGGAAGGATGGATAACTTATGATGAGCTGTCTTTGGTCAGGAAAGAACTGGTCACGTATGATCTTTTCCTTTCGGATGTTAAAGCGCTGCACGATGAAACCCTGTTAAAGATAACGAAGATAAGCGGGTTTGTTCCGGAGACCGCGCCGGCAAAGGTAACGGCTGAGGCTGAAACACGCGCTGTGCTTCAGGAGGAGATCAGGGCCGCTGAAAAGAACGCGGAAAAACAGGGCGGGACATTATACCGCGCAAGAGCGCTTGAGGAGTATGACAAAGCGGCCATGGATTTCGCGGCGGAAAAGGCGGAAGATTCCTGGTTCTTATCCAAATGGAGAAGGCATAAAGACGATATAGACGCGGTGCTTGAAGCACGGGCGGAAGGATCGCGGTACTCGTTCGGCGTGGAGAGAGCGGGTCTTCTGGAAGCGATAGCTGGCGCCAGGCTGACGTATATGATAGCCCGGGAGAGTTATCAAATGGCGCTGGACGAGGAAAATATGCTGAAACAGGAGGCGGGCGGCATAAAAAAGATACTGGAAGGCAGTCCCGGAAAGCTTGAGTCTTTTCAGGCTGAGGTCACGGCCGCGGAGATCAGAAGAATAGCCGCGGAGTCGGAGCTCAAAAAGGCGGGTGTGCGGTTAAGGTTTGTCCTGGGCCATGGACCGGACGAAGGGGCCGAATTCGGGAAACAGCCGGCCGCTGTGGACAGGGGCATGATAGACCGTTACCTGGGATCCGGCGCGTTCAATGACATGGATTCACGGTTGCCGATCCGGGCGCTTGAAGAGTCAAGAAACGAGTATGAAGCGCTTTTAGATCTGGCCAGGGCCGCGAACGCGAAGAAGGTCGGCAGCATGCTGGCCACGCTCGGCACACTGGATGAGAACGATTACTACAGGAGCCGGATAGAGATCGGCGGGGGATTTGATATCTTTACCAGGAAAAAGGTCCTGGTGAAGTATCTGACAAACCGGATCGCGGCGATCGACGCGCGGTTAAAAAAAGAAAAAGAAGAAATTTCTGTCAATAAACAGCGCAATGAGAATGTCCTGGCGCATGCTGAAAGGTCTATTGCCACGGCCGGGGAAGCGCTGGAGGCAGCCCGGATAGAGTTTGACCTTTTGCGGAAAGAACCCGCGGTGGACCCGATGAGGCTTATGGGCGCTCTTTCTGTTCGAAGGCAGGCGGAAAAGGACTTTGTCGAAGCGAAAAGGGCCTACGCGTCCGCCGGCATAGAGGCGAAGAAGACGTCTGAGGTAGAACCGTATGAGGTAAAAGAAGAGCGGGCCAAAGAAGTGAGTCCCGAAGAACGTGTAACTGAAAGGGCCGCCATGAGAGTGCCTCAGGACAAACTGGCCGGCTTGGATAAACTGATCTACAGGATAAGGACAGGGGTCCCGCAACGGTTCACCATGTTTATCGGGCCGTCTCTGGGATTTACCGAACTGGAGACAGATGGTACGCCCGGAGTGCTTACGGTTGATCCGAATACAGGCGGGCAGCATACCAGCGGAGGCACAAAGGACAGCTCAGAATGGGAGTTGAAGCCGAGTTTGAACGCCGGGCTGACACTGAACATCTATAACATATATACTTCGAGGTTGAACGGGATGGCGGAACATCTCGGCAGGCAGAAAGGCATACTCGCCGAGGTCCAGGCGATGAAAGACCATCAGGAGCTGGTGGCCGCGGTCAGGGACGTTGACGCGGTCGAGATGAAGATAGCGCACCTGGACCGGAACATAAAAAGATGGGAAGACGATAAGAGTTCGGAAAAATTCCAGAAGCATGACGCCGGCGCCGGCGCTGTAAACAAGGCCGACGTCCTTATCAGGGATACGCATCTCAAGATAAGCGTGCTTGAGCGGGAATTGGCCGCTAAAAAAGCCGCGCTCGAGAAATTGCTGGGAGCCAACTGGGTCATCGGACTTCCGAACCCCGACAAAGGGACAGCAACCGTTTATTCCCTCAAAGACCTGTCAAAAGACGAGACCGCTCAGATCGCCGATCTTGTGCGCGATAACATAATCTCCAAAGATCCCAGGATGAGACTTTTTCAGGAAGAAATGCAGAAAGACCTTATTGACATCAGCCGGGCAAGCCTCAAACGGCTTGATCCGAGCCTCAACGTTTCCGGTGTCGCGTCGCTAATGGAAAGCGGTGATCCTGCCTTTTCAGTGCCCTTGAATTTTTCCGTCATATTATGGGATTTTGGAAGGAGCGAGGCGGAAAAGACGGTGGCGGAACTCAGAAAGGCACTGACCGCAGCAAGGTCACGGGCTGAAGCGGACAGTATTATCCGCGAGATAGAACAGCTGGCGAGGGACATAAGATCGAATTACGAGAAGGCTGTGAGCGCGTACGCGCATATGCAGTCTCTCAGGGATTCGGTCAGCGCGGCGAGAGACGAGTATAACAGGGGTAGGTCCGACTACTGGGTCTACGTGTCACAGGCTCCCGCGCTGCAGGCCGCGGAAATGGATTTTATCGGCGCGGTTTCGGAGCAGTATATCCTTGTCGAGCAACTGAAAGCGTATCGTGACCATTTTGGCGCCGGGATCCCGGAAAAGACGGAAGAAACCTTGATAGAACAGCCCGGAAGAGAGGACCTGAGAGGGTATGTCCGCGTGGAAGAGCGGGACGTTACTGTCCCGGAGGAGCGGATAACAGAGGCCGCGGCCCCAAGAGCGGAAGCGGATACGGAACAGCTCCGCCGAATAGTGGGAGCCAGTGTTAACAGGCTTCTTAAGGCCGCCGGTGTGATGGACGCAGAAGGCAATGTGGCCGGTAAAAGATATATGTCAAAACAGGCATGGATAGATCTCTGGGTGGAGTATTTCAGCCGGAGAGACCTGAACGGCAATATTATATTTGATGAGAGAGGCGCGGAGAGCTATATCGACAAGTTCGTCAGTATAGCCGGAAAAAACAACCTTGGTGAAAGCCTGGAAGGATCTGACATGCCTGACTGGCTGGGTGCGTATTTTTCGTCTCAGGTGTCGATAGAGACGGAAAGCAGCATTAATGACGAGGTCTGGGGAATACTGCCGGATATTTTCGCCAGGATGGGGTATATAAGTTTTCTTGTCCAGCTCAGTGAATATAACGACAGCGTGGGCAAAGCCCCTGCCGATTACCTGTTCCCCGGCCTTACCGCGATGGACATGGAACATTTTAAGGAGAATATGCCGGTCAGCGTCGAAGAGAGGATAACAGAGGATCTGTCAGTATTGAGAAACGCGGATACAAAAGAGGGGCTGGAACCGTTCCTGAAGTGGGAGAAAGCCGCCGGCGGGGTGCTTAACCGTCTGGAGACCCGCACTTCCGGCCGGGCGGTATACGGAAAAAAATCCAGCGTGACAAAGGACCAGGTCGAAGAGTATTTGGGCCGCGACCTCAAAGCGGATATCAGGATCCAGCCGGATGACGCTGTATTCCTGGCCGTATCTTCGTATATGACCCGGAACGATCTCTCGTATGAGGCAATGGGGAGGATCTTAGGCGAGATGAAACCCCTGAAAGCCGTTACGGACCATCTGTACGGGGACATAAACGACAGGGACATAGAAAAAGAACCTCAATTCCGCGTGTTAAGAAGCGATTACAGCGAGTTCAAGGAAAGACGGCTTCTTAATACCGCGCGTTTACAAAAAACACTGTTTTTATACAATGCCGTTCTGGAGTACAGGGCCAGGGAGATATACGCGGACAAGAACCGCGGCACTTTATCCCGGGGAGAATATGTCCAGACTTTCGGTTACGATGAGGTTGAAGTGGAGAAGACCAAAAAAGCAATGACCGCCGAAGACCGTCAAAAGGCGGTTGACGGGTTCCTCGCCAGATACAATAACCCCATGATAAGGGGGATCGTAAAAGAGCACATCGGAGCGGACCTGAACGAAGCGGAAGCCCCGGGGTTTATGGCCGGCGACAAGGTCGTATCAGCGTTGCTGCATTCCGTGATAGAAACAGAAGAAGAGTTCAGTCACCCGGTGAAAAGCGGGGTAATTATAGATGGCTCTCGGGAGGAAAGGGAGATGAGCGGATATATCAAGGGCATTACGTTTGACGAGGGCGGGCGCGTGAGAAAGGTCTATTACATCCTGCGGGGCAAAGACGGTGCACAGGCCGCGATGTATTCTCAAAATACGGGCAAGAACGAGATATTCGTATCAGAGAGGTCAAAGCTCAGACCCGATACCCAGTGGTCGGGCAGGATAGAGATCCGAGATGGAGTCCCTTCCATAAAAGGATACATGAAAGAAAGCTACATGTATGAAGAGCTTGATGAAGGGGTCAGGCTTGATCTTCCGGGCGGAGAACAGCTTTATTTCCCGCCGCGGACCAGCCGGATCAATGTATTGAAATTCGACAGGGACGGCAAAAGCGAAGGCAAGGGGTTTTCCTATCTCAGCCCTGAAGGAAAACTCAGTCTGTCGCAGATCTCCGAGTATCTGCCGGAACTGAAGCTTGACATCGAGCATGTCTGGCTCACCAAACATGATGACAACAAAGAAACGTCGGAATGTTATATAGGGAAACTGGACGAGACAGGCACTTCGATCCTTGGCGCAGGTCAGGACGTGATCCTGAAAAAACCGGTCCTCAGGGCGAGATTGACCAGGACCGTTGACCCGTATGGCACTGAGCTGGCTTTGTCCGGCGAAACATTCGACATATTAACGAATGAGGTTATAGCGGAACAGCGCGCCAGGAACGACAGTGAAGGCGACCTTGTGACCAAGGAAGAAGTGGATTACACCGTGACAGAAGGCCACGGGGAGCTCAACTTTTATAACAGGGAAGAGGACGGTCTCCTCCACGTGTATAAATTCTCGGCGGAAAAAGGCAAGGGGCTTGACGCGTACATCAGGGAAAAAGAGCTTACGAGGGACCTGCCGGAGTATCTCGGGAAACTTCGTGAAAAAGGGGTTGTCCCCATATCAGAGGCCGCTTACAGGCTGACCCATGACAAGGATAAAGACTGGAATGACGTGGTCCACTGGGACCGGCGTTCTTTCAGGAATTTCATTACCGGGGAAGAGACGGCCTCACCCGAACTCGTGCCCATGAGTTATGATAAGGCCGCGGATTCTCTTAAGGCCCTGTTCGGTGTCGAAACACCGCCGCGGGAAGCCCTGGAAGAAGCCCCCGGCCCTGAGTCGAAGACAGAGGAACCCGCCGGACAGGTGCCGCTGTCAGCGCGTGTCAATGATGCCGTGAATAATACGGAGAGCAGCATCGTGCAGGCCGCTGTTCCGGGCGGTGTCGGCAGTCTGGCGCTGAGAGGTATCAACTGGCTGGCGAACAAGTGTTCGAGCCCGGTCCTGGCCGCGGGCGCGGAGGATCTGATGATCTATCAATGGTCCGCCCAGACATATCAGGACAGCCAGGGCATAACAGGCGCGAGGTTAAAGGACGGGGTTTTACACCTAAAGGCTGATCTCGAAGGCCAGCATCCCAACCGGGAAAAAGGCGAGGCGTATGTGTCCCTGCCTTCCCCGACAGACGGTGTCGGCAGGAAAATAACCCTTAAATTCAGGGTACCCTATGGCCTGGCCGCGAATCAGATGAACGGTGTCCAGGTTTTCGCGAAAGACGGCAACTGGAAAAACCAGTACGCGAGATGGGAGAACATCAAAAAGTCCGGTGAGTGGATCACCATTGAATATACGCCTACGACCAGGGCTCAGGACGCGCAGGGATGGACTGACGCCGGTTTTGACCCGTCAAACATAGCCATGGTCGGCGTCAAGTTCGCGATAAATTCCGCCAGCCGTGACGTTTTTAAAGGCATCATCGAGGTAAAGGACGCAAAGATCATCCGGTCAGAAGAGAAGATAAGAGAAGCCAGGAGCGTGAAGGTTTACAGGGACAGGCCTGTCAGGGTTGAACCGGTGCCGGCAGACAGGTTCGCGGAAAATTCCGGCGCCGGTTTTTATTTACGGCAATACGAGAGGGCGATCGGCACAAGAGACGGAGTAAGCGCTCATTACGGCGCAATACTGAGCCAGTTCAGGGGAATAAACGCCGGGACCGCGAGGGTCTGGCTGACAATGGGGTCTAAAAACTCAAGCGGGATAAGGTATGACGCGAGCGGCTCTCCCGCGGGATTTAAAGACAAGGCCCTGGCCGTGCGGGACCTTGTGAACCTGGTAAAGATCGCGAAGCAGACAAAGACGAAACTGGTGCTTGTGCTGCATAATTTCGACCTGGCCGAAGACCATAAAGACGTTCTGGACGACCCTGAAAAGACCAGGAAGATGATAGGACTTGACAGGATACTGCTCGAGAGGGCCATGGAGGAACTGGGAAAGGACAGTGAATGGATCGAAGCCGTAGAGGTCATGAACGAACCTGATCACGCCGTGACATCCACGGCCAATGTCCAGAGATTCGTGGAGGCGGGCATGGACATGGTCAGGGAGACCACGGGCAAACCCGTAAGTCTCGGGTCCGGCAAGATAAGGAACGCCGGATACTGGATCCACATGTTGGAGCCCGGGGATATCTTCCAGATACACTGGTATTATGATTTTGATGAGAAACCAAATGGTAAAGAGCTGTTCAGTGAATTGAGGCGGAATATCGGCGAACTCAACATACCAAAAGGCGTCCGCGTTGTCATCGGGGAAGCCCAGCCCAACATAGGCGGGAAGTCCATCATGGAGGGCGCTGCCAGGGCTGCGAGGGAGTCCGGCGCTGAAGGCATATGGTTCTGGTTTGATAATAAACCAAACCCTGAATACGGATTTGAGCCAGAAGCCCTGACACGGGCCATGGAAAAAATGAAAGCTGAAAAGGAAAAACCGGCTGTTAAGAAAGAAGTAAAGCCGGTCAGGGAAGAAAAACCGGTCGTTGAGAAAGAAGTAAAGCCGGTCAGGGAAGAAAAACCGGTCGTTGAGAAAGAAGTAAAGCCGGTCAGGGAAGAAAAACCGGTCGTTAAGAAAGCGATAAAGCCGGCCAGGGAAGAAAGACCGGCTCCGGCGGTAAAGAGAGAAAAGATCACGCCGGCAAGACCCGTGCCAGTGCCCTCCGCGGTATTAGGGCCCGAGGCGGGGGTGCAAGACCATCCCGAATCCGTGCTCCTGTCGAAAAGGCGCGGCACGGACCAGTACGGCCGAAAATATACAAGCACTGCGGTCGTGCTCGAAAGCAACAGAAATGTCCTGGCCGAACAAAGGATCCATGAGCTCAGGCCCGAGGAAAGATCCGTGGACGGCGCGCGCGCGTTCACGGGGTATATCCAGAAATGCCGGAGGATACCCGACGGCATTGCCATGATAGCTACAAGGTTGGATGCGCAGGGCGATGTTGTTTATGAAAAGGTCAGTGATAAAAGGGGCGTTTATCATGTGAGCGCCACAGAAAGAGAGTATATAGAAGGCAAAATAGAGACCACCCGGTTCACGGACACGGTCCTTGACGAAAACGGCGAAATGCTTTTCAAGACAGTATGGAACTACCGGTTCGACAGGGCCGCCCGCGGCATGGCGCTTGTATCCATAGAAGAATACGAGTATGACAGGGACCCGGCAAAAGACGAGATCCGCAAAAGGGTAATAACATATGACAACGACGGGAAAGAGGCGGTGTTATTAAAAGAGGCGTGGTACAGGAACCGCAAGAGGTGGACCTTTCTTGAGTCAAAAGACGAGGCCTTTACCGAGGAAAAATATAATTACGACACAAGGGAGACAAAAACGGTAAAAGGCGTCAGGTCAGTCAGTATAGTCGAGAAAGAACAGGGCAGGACCACGCACATTGAGACCGTGAAATACGAGGGTATTGACACAGCCGTGAGAAAGACAAGCGAAAAGGACAGGTTCGGCATTACCCTGTCCGTCTCTTCTGAGTTCATAGACGCAAGAACGGGCGAAGTGAAAGAGCAAAAGCTCAAACCCGAGACCTTTGAACTTAAAGACCTGGAAGGCGGAGCAAAGGAGAACAGTAGAGAGGAGGTAATAGCGGATGTGGACCTCGATAACAGGAAGGTTACGATCTATCTGGGAAAAGGCCGGGGCCATGGCGCGGACAAGAGGGAAATAACCGTCCCAGCCACTGCCAGATGGGCGCATAAAATAACGCGTGAACCCGGTATAGAAAAGCCCATGTCAGAGTCCTTCGGCATTTACGACGTTGCGGGAAAACCCCTGTACCAGGATATACGGATGTATTATCCGGGAGAAGGCGGCGCCAGCGACAAGGAAGTCCACAAAATATTAGTGTATCACGAGGCAGCGGGCGAGATGGAGGAATTCCTCTATATCATACACCAGGACGGGACAGAGGCGAAAAGGGAAAAAGACGAGAACGCCCCGGAACTCACGAAAACGTCGCTCCTGACCAGATACCGGGATCCCTATGAAGACGATGATTACAGGGTCACGGAGGAGAGATCAGCTTCCAAAAAATACGTGACCAGGTACAAGTATGACGAAGAGAAGTTCGTGGCAGGCGCTGAGTACGGTGACCTGCCCGTGGAAAGTGAATCAAAAAGATGGGACGCTGAGACAGATACCGAAGGTGAAGCATATGAGCGGGCCGTTTATATCTATTATCCCGAGCATCAGGAAAGGTTGATCCTGGACATAACCGGGCTGGGTTACGGGAAAGGATACACTCCGGAAATGATACTGAAAGACCTGGTGACGGAGAAAGAGGATCCGGTGACGAAGAAAAAATATAAGACCCGGCTCGCCGTTTACAGGACGTTCGTGCCCAAGGAGATGGAATTCGAGGCCCAGCAGTGGGAAGCCAGCCTGAAGAGATCGGACGATGGGCGCGTGGTGGTGGATTACGCGGACGGGACACTTGCGCTGATAAGACAGAGCCACCCCGACCTTTCGGAAGGATGCTTACTGACAGTGCACGTGGAAGGCGAAAAAGGCGCCTATCTGGTGAAAAACGTGTTCGTCAGTAAAGGAGTCTATCAGTTTTACGGTGTGGCCGGAAAGAAGAGAGCGCGGGATAAGGAACAGTTGCCCGACGATACCGTCAAAATAGACAAGGATAACGGAGAGGTCACGTATGTTGACGGTGAAATAATAGCCGATTTCCGGACGAGTTACACAAAAACCTTTGCTTATGACATTGACGACGATACGCAGAACCTGACCATCCCCGGCACGCTGGGAGAAAAGATCGGAGCGGAGAACGACGAGTACAAAAAAGGGGCGTTTTATTTCCATAAAAGGGTGAAGCTCAGCGAGCGGGGACAGGACCTGTTCGGCTCGGTTATCGCCGAGTTCCAGCTCAGGCTGGAACCGGGCGAGACCATCCCGCAGGCCTGGGAAAGGATAAACGGATACAAGGATAAACTGACGTCGGAAATAGATTTCAACGAGCATGAGCTTGGCGTTCTGGGTGAACTGAAGAGCCTGTATTATATCGGCTATATAGGTGAGGACAGAGAAAACCTTTATCAGTTCCAGATACACGTTAAAAAGGACGCGGAACGCGGTAAGACGTTCTATTCCACAGGCGATACAGTGTTCGCCGCTCCTTATTCTTACGAGGAAGAGGAAACAGACAAGGCCAGAGGATGGAAATTCAAACGGGTGATGGGACAAGGTCCGGAACTGGGGCAGGAGCTCCTGCAGGCCCTTGTGAGCGTGAGCCTGAAGGATATAGTTCCCATCGCGCCTCTTTTACCCGGGGACATAAGAAAACAGGAACGCGTGTCCCTGCGCGGCGTAGAGACCCTGCACTGGGTCAAGACGCGGCTTTCTGAAGGCGATATCCTGGTGGAATATTTTGACCCGGCTGACGTGAACAATGAAAACGCTACAAAGATAGGCTATGAAATAGGGGAAAGCCAATGGGCAAGGCACCTGGTCCTGTCCGCGCTTGAGCAGAAAGGGGTGGTGGAGTTAAATGACTCCATGTTCAACAAGGACGCGAATATCGACATATTGAACGTTCTTTACACGGCCGCCAGGCTGCGCGGGCTTGAGACCGCGGAACAATTGGGCGGGTTTGCCGTGCGCGCTATAAGGATGAAAAACGTGTTCGAGACATTGATGGGCGGGATACCCCTTACCGGGGAGGTCGCGCGCGCCATAGAATACTGGACCGGGGAACTGACACTCCCTGATCCAAAAACAGGCAGGGCCGTGCTTGAACGGGAAAAAGACTTCGCGTCCCTGGAAGAAAATCTAAAAAGATTAGGCGATATCGCGGTAAAAGCGTTCGCTGGCCTGGAAGGCAAGCCCGGCCTTTCTATCAGGGACATCATGGACCTGGACACTGAAACAGGCCGGTCCATACTGGGCCAGCTGGTCTACTGGTCAAGCGACAAACAGAAATTTGATTTCAACGAGTTCATAGTATCCTTTGAAGGCATATATCTGGATGAGCTCGAGTTCTTCCGTGAAGCCGTTATATACTGCTTAACAGCCGAAGCCCGGAAGACAGAAGGCGTGGAATATAACGGACTGCCGGATGATAAAAAGTTCGCCCTGTTCATAGAAAGGATG
>DAOVKF010000087.1 GCA_030631915.1 Candidatus Omnitrophota bacterium | reverse complement strand
GCCGTCCCTGTAGTAGTTGAACATCACGTCGGACACTTCTTCGCCTCTCTGCGTGACCGATGTGAACCGGTATACTGTCTCGCTTTTCTTTTTGGCATCATCCTTTATCGAACCGTCATGGTTTACCGCCTGTCCCCAGTAAGTGACGGTGCGTTCCATCCTGTCATCGATATCCGACGCGCCAGCTCTCCTGCTCCCTTCATAGAAATATACCGTCGTATCCCTTACCGTCTCACCGTCCATAAGATAGGTCTCCGTATAGTCCTGGACCTCCTCACCTTTAAGCCTGCCTTCGATAAAGAAGAACGTAGCGGATCTTACTCTCGCATCTGCCCTGACATTCCCGTCACTGTCGACCGCGTCCCCCCAGTACGTGACGGACTTTGAGAGCGGAAGTCTGTAATTCGCGTCCGATGCTTTTATCTCATCTTCGCCGTAAAAATAGACCGTAGTGCGGACCACCTTGCCTTTTGCGTAATTCTTGGTGTAACTCAGGACTTCTTCTCCCGGCAGCCGATGCTCCGAATCGTAGAATGAAATACTCGTCACCTTGTCTTCGTACCCGTCCAGCATGCCGTCACCGTCACTGTCCGTTGCATTTTCAAGATCATCTATCTCACCGCGGTATGCCACGACATATTCTTTGGGGTCGCGCCATTTACCGTTCGGGTCAGTCGCGGGCCCGGCCGCGCGCGTGCCGCCTCTATAGTAATTGACAACGGTCGAGGTCACCTCGCCCTCATCCGACAGGGTAAGGATATAATCCGCGACCTCTTCGTCTTTTTCGCCGATAAAATAAGTTACACTCGTTAAAATACCGTCACCTATCTTCCCGTCACCGTTCACATCATCGGCTTTGCCGTCACCGTCCGTGTCATAATCCTCACCGAGTTTTCCGTCGCCATTGTTGTCTTCCCTTTCGTCTATCAGACCGTCACCGTCTATGTCGAATTCCTTATTAGCGGTGTTGTAGCTGCGCACTTCCCTGAGCGCCTGTCCTCCTTCATCATCATCGTCATCGCCGGCGGCAGCGTATATGAACTCCTGGCAGGAGATCGCGCTGCCCGTATCCTTGTCATATGTTATCCTCCGCGTTATCCTGTTATTATCCTCGCCGCCTTCGAAGAAAGATTCCTCGACCAGGATCCCGCCTTCTTTTGTATCCCCCGCATTTTTATCGCCGATATAATACTTAAGCGTCTTGCTTATATCGTCGCCGGCGTATTTGTATTCTGTTCTGAACCTGGGTTTATACTCACCGGTCCCGCGATCTTCTACGTATCCGGAAAACAGGTAATCGATTTTTTCGTTCTCACTCTCACCGAAATAGATAACTTCCTTTATCTTTCTCTCTTCTTCGGGTTTTTCTTTACCCTCGAACCCTACCCAGTAATCAAGCCCTGTCTTCTCCTCCTGTTTTTTCTCGGCTCCCTGTTTCCAGTAATCCACGTCTATTACCGGATGGCGGGTGATATCAAATGTATCTATTTGTTCCAGGGCGTCGTTCTGCTGCTGCAGGTCGTTATATTCATGGGGGTCGTTTATGTCATCGGGCTGGGTCAACGTATAGTCGGGCGGCTCTCCTCCTCCTCCGACGCTTTTCTTCTTTTTCAAAGGCAGGTCTTCTTCTTCCCTTCGCCGGCGTTTTCTCTGAAGCTGCCCCACCAGATCTTCTTTTCCCATCTTCTGGCGCACGATCTCCTCGTGTTTCTGCTGCTGGCGTTTGAGATAGTTGGGCGCAAACCTGTTACTCTGGTCCTGCTCCCCGGCTGAAGGCAGCAGTTCCTCTGCTATGCCTCCAAGCCTTTTATAATCATATATATCCGCGAAACTGGTCTGCTGGATAAGAAAGATAATAGCGACAACAAAAGATATGACCTTCATCCATATTCTTTTGATCTGATTGGACTGGACCTCGATAATGCTGACAAACTGAAGGGAATCGTCCTTCGACATATCCGGAACATTGTCATCAGAGGAATATTGACTCCCGCTGAAATCATCGTTATTGTGTTTCTTGTGATTGTTATTACTGTCTGTATTCATTTTTTTGATCCTGTTTACTTGGTAAAACTTTTTTCAATATACTTACTATACTTTATAAAACTCTTTAAGTTTAGATGAAAAAAAAACTTATGTTCCCTGTTGAAATTGTCCAAGAAGCAAATCAAGTTCATTAAAAGTATATCATATACTATACACACATGCAAATTTTTTTTCAAGCTTTTTTATATCTAACGCTTTTTGCCATCCTTAATAGTTTAAGTCACTTAAAAAATATCCGGGTACCTTTAAAAAAACAAGTAGCGGATAAATGACCCCCTTGCTCTCGGGTAAATTTCTAAAGAAGTGTGTCCCTCTGTCAATGGACATGGATGTGAGGGGTTATCGGGATCTTTTTCTGAATCTGCCGATAAGAAATCCCGATATGGCCCTGTACGCGTTATATGCCGTTTTTTTCAAATTTTTGGGACGTAACGATCTTCTTGTTACCTGTCCGAACTGCTCAAAGATCGAATATATCGCCGGCACGATAACCAGTGTCATGGGGGTGGCAAACACCATTCCGCCTATAACGGTGATCGCAAGGGGATTCCACAGGTTTGATCCCTCGCTTTTGTCTATGGCCATCGGGACCAGGCCGAAAACCGTCGTAGCTGTGGTCATCAGGACCGGCCTCAGCCTGTCCTTAGCGGCCTGGAAGAGTATCCTGAAAAGGTTCTTTCGTCTCTTTTTTAAAACGTTCGCGTGGTCTACAAGTATTATCCCGTTATTGACCACTATACCCGCCAGCATCATCAGACCTATCAGGGCGCCCATGCCTATCGATGTATGAGTAATGTGGAGAGCGCCGATCGCGCCGATCGTCGCTAACATTACCGTTGCCATAATAATAAACGGCTGGCGGTAAGACTCGAATATCGAAGCAAGGACCAGATATATAAGGACCAGTATGACCGTGATCGTGAGCCTGAACTCCTGCTGGGTCTTAAGCAGGGTGGGATAATCTCCGCCTACCTCGTAATAATAATCTTCCGGCAGTTTTAGATCCGAAAGCTCCTTATCCAGCAAGTTCACGGCTTTGCCAAGGGGGATGGCGCCGATGTTGGCGCTCACCTGGATCATTCTTGCTCTGCCCTTTCGCCATATCTCGCTGGGGCCCAGACCGTATTCAAAATCGGCGAGCTGGTCCAGGGCCACTCTGTCGTCTCCTCTCCTGGATACTGTCAGGGTGTGAATGTCTTTAACGGTCCGTCTGTCCTTTTCCTGCATCCGCACTATTGTCTCGACCTCTCTTGCCTTTGTGTGAAACAACGTGGCCCTTACGCCCCTGACCTTCGCGTGGATGATATCGGCCACATCCTTTGTCGACAACCCGAATTCCGAAGTCTTTTTCTTATCGACCCTTATCCACAGCTCCGGACGGCCCGCCCGCATTCTTATCTTGGTATCGGTAAAATACGGTATACGCCCCATCCTGGTCGTTATAGCCATGGCGATCTCGCGTAATATGTCATAGTTATGACCGAAGACGTTCAGAAATATCTCCTTTGTCCCCACTTCCTGCTCCTCCTCAAAATATATGAAAGCGGGCTGTAACCTGGTCACTTTCGGCCGGAGGCTCTCGATCACCTCTTTGACGGACCGTTTACGCCGCTCCAGCCCGATAAGGTTAACGTACACTTTGCTCGACCACGCCTCCACGCGTGAGGTAAAATCCTTCACTTCCGGAACTTCTTTCAGAATCTTCTCCACCTGCCTGACTATCTCGTCGCTGGCGTCCAGTTTAGCGCCCGTGGGGAGTTCGATGAATATAGTGAACCTGTTCTGCTCTGTGGCACCAAGATATTCCTTCCCCATGTTCGCGTATAAAAATATAGCGCCCGCGAACAGCGCTATGGCGATCATTATAACGAGAAACCTCCTCCTTAAGACGAACAACAGGCCTTTTTTCTGCAAATTGTAGCACGGTAAAAGGAATTTCTCCTTCACCCGTTTTGATCCCTCCCCCGGCCCCGCGACTTTCATGCGGGAACACATAAGAGGCACCAGCATAAGCGCTACAAAAAGAGAGACAAAAAGCGAAAAAGTAACGGTCCACGCCACGCCGCCGTAGAGTAAACTCATGGATTTCCCGACGAAAAGCATGGGAAGGAAAACTATAACGGTTGTCAGGGTGGAGGCGAAAATAACCACTCCCATCTCAGAGCTCCCGTCTATCGCGGCTTTTTCGCGGTCCTGGCCCGACTCGCTCTTCGTTATGATATTTTCAAAAACGACTATGGAATTGTCCACCAGCATGCCCACCCCGAGTGCGAGCCCGAAAAGCGTGATAAAATTGATCGTCAGTTCCATTACGGCAGGAATGAAGATATTAGAGAGGTCCATGAAACCGAAAGTTATTATCAGGGACACCGGTATGGATATGGTCACTATAAGGATGGGCCTGTAGTTTTTACGGAAAACGAGGAACAGTACCAGCCCCGCAAGCATGAGATACAGGATAAAATTTGGCACGAAGACAGCGGCGGCCAGGCCTGCCGGGATCAGAAAAATGGCTTTCCGTCCCCAGCTGCCGATAAAAAACATGAGAATAAATATTATCATGACGGCACCGCGCAGTAAAGAATTGCGAAGGTTCGTTATGGAAGTCTTTATGAAATCCGCCTGGTTCTTTGTCACGATGACCTCGATATCTTCCGGCAACGACGCTCTTATCTCCTCTACTTCTTCCAGGATATCTTTTGATACCTGGATCGTATTGCTTTTGGATTCTTTCTGGATATATAACGAGACAACGGGCTTTACGTTTATCCTTGAGTACGTCCTGGCCTCAAGAAAAGTATCCTTTATGTCCGCTATATCCCTGACCCTTACGACCGACCCGTCGGGACGTGAGATCACGACGGTTCTCTTAATATCCTCGATGTCATCGAACTGGCCGATCGCGCGGATCAACAGCTTGTCCTTCTCCCTTTCAAGCTCACCCGTCAGAAGGTTCAAATTGTTCGCGCCGAGCGCGTTTATAAGCTGATTTATGGAAACGGCGTAGCGGTAAAGCGCGTTCTTGTCCACTTCGGCTATTATCTTTCGTTCCCGCCCGCCCCCTACCTCGACGTTGGCGACCCCTCTCAATCTCTTTATTCTTTCCTTTACGTCCTCGTCGACTCGCCTTCTCAGGTCCTCCTGTGTGCGTTTGCGGCTCGTGACCGCAAGGATAACGATGGGAACGTCCGTCTGTGAAAACTGCGCGATAATGGGCTTCTCGGCCTCCTTCGGAAGTTTTTCCTTGACCTTGGCGAACTTTTCCCTGACTTCCATTGCCGCTAACTGCATGTTTATGCCCTGCTCAAAGCTGAGAACGATAGTAGCTTCACCCTCTTTTGAAATGGACAGTATCCTTTCAAGATGCGATACGGTACTTACCGCTTCCTCGATCGGTTTGGTGACCATGGACTCGACCTCGGTGGGCGGGATGCCTCCTCTTATGTAGACAATGATGCTTATCCGGCCGAAAGCGATATTCGGATATAATTCCACGGGCAGCCTTGTCAGCGCTATCACCCCTATCAGGCTTAAAGCGGCAAATATCATCAACGTGCTTACCGGCTTTTTTATGGAAAATCGCGATAAATTCATGTGCTTTGAGATGGCCCGGTCACCCAGGCAATGCGCTATTTATTGAAAAATCCCCGGATCTTCTCTCGTATTTCGTCTTCCAGTATAAAAATAGACGGTATGACCAAAAGGGTGAGAAACGTGGAAACGAACAATCCCCCCATAACGCTTATCGCCATCGGAGACCTGAGCTCAGCCCCCTTTCCCATTGCCAGCGCCATGGGAAAAAGACCGAGTACCGTGGTAAGCGCGGTCATTATAATGGGCCGGAGGCGGGTGCGGCTCGCCTCGACAACGGCATTTTTAACACTCATCCCTTTCCTCATGAGAATATTCGTGTAATCTATCATGACTATCCCGTTGTTCACCACAATACCGCCCAGCATTATCACCCCCAAAAGGGCGACCACGCTCACTGACACGCGGGTTGCGTATAATGCAACGAGAACGCCTATCAGCGACAGGGGGACCGTAAAAAGAATGATCAAGGGCTGGGTCAAAGATTCGAACTGCGCCGCCATGATCATGTAGACCATGATAATGGAAAGTATGAGAGCGAATCTTAAACTATTGAAGGATCTCCTCATTTCTTCGGACTCACCTGTGAGCTTTACGCGGCAATCGCCTTCAGATTCTATCCCTTTCAACATCCTGTCCACGTCCCTGAGAATATCAGACATTTTTCTACCGGCCGTATTAGCGGAAACTGTTACCGTCCTTTCCTGGCTTATCCTTCTTATCTCACTGGGCCCCACTCCCCTTTCAAACCGCGCAACAGTACCAAGCGGGATCATATCACGGGCAGGGGTG
>DAOVKF010000011.1 GCA_030631915.1 Candidatus Omnitrophota bacterium | reverse complement strand
TATCCAGTATATCGCCGATCTTAAATTCCGGTCCTTCTTCTTTATATTTAGCGCGCGCAAAATCTATTGCCTCACTTGAAATGTCCATGCCAATGACCCTTTCAGCTCCGCCGCTACTGAGAATGCCGGAGCCGTAACCCGTCCCGCAGGCGATATCCAAAACATATCTTCCTTTAACATATCCGCGTGCGAATTCATAACGCGCGACATGATCCGACCATATCCTCTGAGGGGTCCCGCCTTCAACGACCCTTTCACCCGTAAATACGGCATCCCCGTCTCTGTCCGCAGCGGACGACAAGGAACCGTCTTTTCCGCGCTTGATACATTCGACTCTTATGCATGCCCATTCCCGGACATGGTAATCCTGCGGTGGTTCGCTCTCGACATTGACAAATCCGCTTTCTTCCAGCGCCTTCTTTAATCTTGTGAGATTATACCCGAAAAGATGCCCGTCACCTTCAAACCTCTGTAACCCGAAAATACCGTCTAACTGTTTTTCATCCCCGTCCAGATACTTCCTCATTATTTCATCAATATCAGGACATTCAATAACCAATCTCCCGCCGGGTATTAGAACCCTGCGCCATTCTTCCAAAGCTTTCGGCAGATCATATCTGGGTAGATGCTCGACGGCATGATAAATCTCAATTACCCCCGCTGAATCGTCAGGGTACGGTAATTTTCTTATATCACACACCAGGTCCGTGGCTCTGGTTTTCCTCAGATCAATATTTACATACCCATCAACGCGGCGGTTCCCACAGGCTAAATGTAACCTTAACGGAGCCCTGTCTTTTTTTCCGAACCTGTATCTCCACCTTATAATACGCGGCCCCGCAAAACGGTTGCATCCGCCTTCCATGCCTCTGGAAAACCTTTTGATAAGATCCACTACCATATCACTTCCCGGCCGGGTTCGCGATAATTTCGCTTATCCGGCGAAACATTCCGCATCCTGTCCTTCTATCCCATATGTATACAACCGCAAAACAAATAACACAGTAAAGAACCGCTTTTAAAAGAAACCCGTAAATCCCGCTGACGTCCAAAAAAACGGTCCAGGACGCCGACAGGACCGCCAGGGCCGGCGCGATAATGCTCATGAAAAATTCTTTATACGAGATCTTCATGATATGTCTTACTTCTTTAATAACCAGGACCATGGACAACATATTGGGAAGGACAACTGCCAGAGATGTCCCCAGGATGCCCCATCGAACGCTCAGCGGATAGATGATCACGGCCATTGCGATCAACTGAATGCCCGATAGTTTTGTCTGAATTCCCGGTTTCCCGACGCCATAAAGGACCTGGACCATCGCAGCGCCTATCGCTCTTGTGATCCCGAAAACGCATAATACCCGCAGCGCCGGCACCATGGGCATCCATTTCCGGCCCAGGAATATATCAGTGAAATCAGGAGCCAGTATAAATATCAGCCCCGCGACGGGAAAAGACAAAAATGCCGTCACCTGCAGAACCTTCAGACAAGCTTCCCTTAATCTCGGGATATCTTCCTGCAGTTTTGAGTATGCAGGGAACGTGACCTGCTTCAGGACATGGGTTATCTCGGTTGCCGGGAGATTGGATAACCGGTATGCCATGGTGTAGAAGCCCAGCGCGGTTACCCCCAGCAGCTTCCCCACAAAGATATCATCTCCCTGAGTGATCAGGAATACAAGTATACCCGAAATAAAGACCCACTTGCCGAAACTGAACAGTTCTTTCGCTTTTTCCGGGTCAAATTTGAGGGCGGGCCTGAACGGATGCAATGCATACGAAAGAACGATCTTTGTCACCGCCCCGGCGATACCGCCATAAACAAGCGCCCAGACGTTCCTCAACAGGAAAGCCAGGCTGACACCTACAACAAGGCTGACTGTCTGTGTGCCGAGGTTATAAATAAACAATTTTTCAAATTTAAGCTGCTTCTCAAAATGGACGATCCCTGTGCTGACAAGCCCTGTCAAAAAAACGGTGATAGCCACAACCCGCATGATTCCCGCTGCCTCCGGATTTTTAAAGAACACGGCAATAACCGGCGCGAAGAGGAACAAAAGAACGGCCAGCACCGTTCCACGGCCGGCTTCCACGCACCATGCCGTATTCATATAATCGGATATACCGCCCTTCTTCTGAATAAGGGCATGGGCGAATCCGGTGCCGGTAAGAGTGCGGAGCATTGACACGGCTATCATGGCTATACCCAGCAGCCCGAAATCCGAAGGCAAAAGCAGCCTCGCGAGGATAACCGTCCGGACAAAACCAAGCCCTTTGATGACAAGGTTAAGAGTAAATACCCAGATACCGCCTTTCACCACGCGGCGGCCGAGAGAGCCTTCCACTTCATGCTCATGTCCCGGATCTTTTCCTAAAGCGCCGTTATTTTTCACCAAAAGCAAACTCCTCGCTCCCGTTAACGGGATATCCGCTCACTCATTGCCGCTTTTCCGGTTTCGATATCCCGCAATTTAACGACAATGGCGGTAAAGAACCAGAAGGGTTCCGCGATCCTTATAATGATAAAAGTGTTGGAACCTATGGCGTGGAACATCAATCCGGCCAGCCCGGCCATGTAACCAAGGACCAGCCCCTTGAACAGGGGGGTCTCCACCGTCCCGTAGGAAATGCCCGCGGCCCGCCATGCCCGCCACATGAGCCACAGAAACAGGGACAACCCGATAATACCGGTCTCGCCTATGGTCAGGACATACTGACTGTCCAGAAAAGCCAGGCCGGTCACGCCGCTGCCCAGAAGGGGCCTCCTTGCGAATTTTTTCGTCATGATATCTTTCCAGGAAACCAGCCTGGCGGCCGGTGAAGGGCCGAGGGAGATCATTCCCACTCTTTTCAGCTCCTGTTGGGTTTCCGGCTCAAAGGCCCCGAGCACCCTGTTCTTCAGGACAGGGGGACCGAAAGCAACGGCTAAAATGAACGCGAGGACAAGAGCCGCGGCATACTTGATCACATTCTTATTCTTCGACAGCGCCGCGAATACCGCCAGAGCCGGGAACATCCCGAGGTAAGAGGACCTTGAAACCGTAAAAACGAACGTGGGTACCAAAAAAAGGAATATCAGCACCAGGATGCGCCGCCTTTTCCTGTAATAAAATATCAGCCCTCCCACGATCGACAGTATAAAAAGAAGATAGCCGCCAAGAGTGTTCGGCTCACCCTTGCCTTCAAAAGGAGCCGACAGCCTCCCGGCTTCTCCAAGGTGGGTGTTGCCGTATATCCCCACTACTATGCTGGTGAAGAGCAGAACGCCCAGGAATAATTTCACCTGTCTGGCCGATGTCGTGTGGTTCAGGACCATGAAGTACAGGACAAAATATTCTACCATCTTCAGCACGTAAAAGAACCCTTTCAAGGGAGTCACCGTGCCGGTTATCATGCCGCGGATAGTGGAAAAACAAAGGATCGCCACGAACAGGCCGATCGGGACGTTAAGCGGACTCCTCCGTAATACCGGCTGCTTTTTTATCGCCATCCTGGCCAGCCACGCCAGAGAGACGATGAAGAGCAGAAGGTCCTCCGCTCTTACGACGACAGCGCGGCCGGGCGTGCTCCCCAGTTCCAGTTCGGGAGAGAGCAACATTGACAGCAGTATCGCGACAAGGCCGATATTTATGTTACAGAACGTAGCTATCATAAGCGCGGCAACGGCTACCATGCCCACGACAATGGCAAGATCTGAAATACCGGACACAAAATATGTGGCAATAACGGCGGTAACTGCGGCGAAAAGAAATGTTATGACGATCTTATAATTGGCATTCTGAAAAGCGTGGAAATTAATGACCCCCCCCCCCCCCTGATATGTTTGCCCCTTCACCTGAAGACCATGGGCTTCCGGTGCGTGGATGAAGGGCTTTTTCGCAAAGACACCCTCAGCCTTTTTCAGGCGCGCTCCCGGGAGACGGTTTAGGATAATGGTAAAATGTTAAATTCGCGGCCATGTCAGAGACCCTCATGCTGTTCAGAACGACTCCGATGGGCTTGCCCTTGGCGTTCTCTATCTGCAGCTTGCTCCTGCGCAGCGCGCCCCTGGAAACGCGCCCCACTTCATAGACCAGGACAACGCCGTCCACTTTGGAGCCAAGCACGGAAGTGTCGGTCACGGGCAGGATCGGCGCTGAATCGAAGAATACGACCTGGAATCTGCTTTTTACTTTTTCTATGAATCTGGACATATTCCGCGAACCGAGTATTTCCGTGGGATTGCCGGCTAAGTGCCCTGCCGTGATAATATGAAGATTTTCCATCCCGTAAGTCTTCAGGATGAGGCTCGACTTGATGTTGCCCATCATAAGGTCGTCAATGGTCTTTACCACGTCTTCCAGCTGGAACGTCCCGAGGACCACTTCGGTCAACCCTACTTCCTTTTCAACGCCGAATATCCTGTGAACGTTAGGGTTCCTGAGATCCGCGTCCACCAGAAGCACCTTGTATCCGAGCTGGGCCATGCTGAGAGCCGAATTCACGCATGTCGTCGTTTTCCCTTCCCTGATGCCCGCGCTCGTGAACATAAGGCAGTTACCGACCTTATCCAGCCCCGAGAACTTGATATAAGTCTGCAGGTTCCTGTAAGCCTCTGAGATCAGGGATCCCGGGGTAAGGTGGATTATAATGCGCTTTACGATCTCGTAATACGCCTTCCGTTCTTCCGGAGGCGGAGGATTCTTGAAATAATCGATTTCCGTCTTTTTGCTGATACTGATACTCGGGATCACGCCCAGAACGGGCAGACGCAGGTACTCCTCGACGTCCTCAATCGTATCGATGGATGTATCCATGCTCTCGGCAAGAAAAGCGGCCAGCAGGCCCAGTATAAGGCCGATAACGCCACCCAGGAAATTGTTGATCACTCTCTTGCCCCCCACCATGGGGTGACCCGGCGTCATAGCGGGACTGACGACCTCGATGTCTTCTGTCTGGGAGGCTTCCAGTATCCGGGCTTTCTCATAACGCTCCTTTAACATGACATATAATTTCTGATTAATGGCCAGCTCATCCCTGAGTTTATCCACGTCTATGGTTTCCGCCGCGAGACCGGACTTCCGGACTTCCTCCGGGATCTGTCCCAGCTGTTCGTCGACATTCTTTATCTCAGCCAGCAGGTTCATGATCTCCGGATAATTGTCAGTATACCGCGTCCTCAAGCCGCTGAGCTTAAGCCTCAACCGCGCCGCCTGTGCCCTTAGATCAGTTGTCCCGGCCGGGATCTCGCCTGTCAGCGCTCCGGCTCCGGCGATCTCCAGTTTCCGCCTTATATCCGTCATCGCCTTGACCTTCTTATCCAGCTGTTCCTCCACGAACTTCTTGGTATTCCTGGCTTCTTTGCTCTTCTTCTCCCAGCTTCTATGTATGAAGACACCGGCGACGGTTTCCGCTATTCTTTTAGCCTCATGCGGATCCGTGTCCCGGGCGCCTATCACCACCAGATTCGTATCCTCTTCCCCGTCCACCCATATCTTACCGCGCAGGGACAGGGCCACTGCCTGCACTTTTTCGATGTCCGTATCAGGCGTTATATACCCCAGCCGCAGGGCCACGTCACGTAAACTGTTATAACCCCGGATAAGAGCGAGCTGCGTGGAAGTATCTTCCTCGCCGCCTCCCCAGAACGTGACACCCGCACCCGTAATCTCGGCGATCGGCGTCCTCGTCGTGCCTATATGCAGTGTCACGCTGGTCCTGTATACAGGCGTGGCCTTTTCAGTGAAAAAAAACGCGCTGACCACGGAAACCGCAAAAACAGCGATAACGATCCATTTTCTCTTGCGGATTATGCGCCAGTAATCCCATAAGTTTAATTCTGTTTCTGCCATCCCTCTTTAATACCCTGTTTTATGGAAAAGATTTACTGCCAGAAGCCCCGTTTCCTGAAAACATCCTTGTAGTCAAACCCTCCGGTCATTATGCTCTGTTTAAGATCAGCGAGCTTTTCCGCGAAATAGAGAGAGGGGAATATCTTGCGCAGGGCATAATTCAAGTTCTCCAGTTCGTCTTCCGGAACATAGACAATGTCCCCTTCTTTGAGATACACGTTCTGCGTAACGTCGCCCCTGTGGATGAATCTGCCGAGATTGACCCTCACTATCTCAGAGTGCTCGTAATTTCCCCTGACTATATAAGTACACGAAGGAACGGCACTGGCCGTAAAACCTCCGGCCCTCGCGATAATGTCAATGATCCTGTCCTCCTTTTCCAGGTGGTAAACCCCCTGCCCCAGCACCTGTCCCAGGATGAATACCTTTTTATCGCCGAATTTTTTAACCCCCACGGCAACGCGCGGCTCTTTCACATAAAATGCCATCTTATCGCTTATTGATTCGGCCAGTTCCCTGGGTGTAAGGCCGTCCGCTTTCACGTCATTGATCAACGGCAAAGTTATTCTGCCGTCTGTCGGCCTTACAATTACCGTACAGTCCAGCTCAGGGCATCTCCACACAAAGATCTCCAACTCATCCCTTACCCCGATGGTATATTGACCGCCGGAACCTGCCGTTCCTTCCGGAGCGTATATGGAACGATCCAGTCTGCCCCTCGGCGCCGCAAACCGGCTGCATCCGGAAACGCTGCAAATAACAGCGACCATCAGCGATATTGTAAGAGTTTTATACAGTCGCATACCGCCTTGCCTTTCCTGTTAACTCACGCCTGGCCGGGCAGATCCTCCCGGCTGATGCATTTATCAACGTGTATCAGGAGCTGTTTCGACAGATCAAGCGATCTGGCGCCCGGCAGCCGGTTGCCGTCCCTGCCGAAGATTACATTCACCACGGGACGCATGGGCGTGTCCTCGTTGATCCGGACAATAACGCCGATCTCCCCGGAACTTATTTTTACCCATGTCGCGACCGGGAAAACGGAAATATACCGCAGCATGGCTTTCATGAAATGCGGATCATAGCTCCCGCTTTCATTGTCAAGTATCTGCTGGATCGCCTTATCGGGCAGGAAAGGGGGCCTCCACAACCGGCTGTGGGTCAATGCTTCGTACCTGTCGACAAGAGACACCATCCGGGCCAGATAATTGATCGAATCTTTTGTCAGACCGCCGGGATAGCCGGTCCCGTCCGTCTTTTCCTGATGCTGTCCTACCGCCTGGAGCGCGGTATCAGCGATCCCGGAAATGTTCCCGAGGATCTCTTCCCCGTAAACAGGGTGCCGCTGAACTTCTCTGTATTCGAACGGGCTCAGCTTCCTGTCAGTGTTCCACATATCCATCGGCACTTTCATCATTCCTATGTCATGGAATAAAGACACTGCCATCACGTCCAGCAGTTTGCTTTTCGAGAAGTTCAGTTCCAGAGCCATGCGCACCGACAAAAAACATACGTTAACCGAATGTGTATAAATATAATTTTCCCTGTATTCGTCATGCTGGAAAACAAGGCGCATAAGATCGTTCGAATCCCTGAACATATCGAAATAGCCGTAGAATTCCTCCAGGGGCCCCACAATATCTTCGGCCTTTATCCTGTCTTCCTTTCCTTCACCGACCCTGTCAAAAACAGACCTTACACATCCCAGGATCTTGCCGTAAAAAACCTCGGCCTCGGCCATGCCCGGTTCAGGACCGGTCAGATTTACTTCTTCCGTACCGCCTGATAATAACAACCCTTTATCCTGCCTCCGCTTTTCTGACAGGCTGTGATCTCCAAAACTCTCAGATTCCCTGTGCAATTCAACCATTATCGATTTTCCTCGGCAAAATCCCTGGCAACCTCACGGACTACCCCCTCGTCCACTCTTTCGGCTTTTCTCATACACGCCACAAGAAGAGACATGTCACAAATATTGTTTATCTGCCGCGGCCTTCCGCCGGAGGAACTGTGTATCAGGGAACATGCCTCGCCGGTGAAAATCTCTTTCCGTCCGCCGGCGATACTCAGCCTGTGCTCGATGTACCCGGCTGTCTCCTTTTCATCCAGATGTTTTAACACATAACACATCGCGAACCTCTGCTTGAACTGCGGCATGGCATCTATTATGTTCCGCATCTCAAGCTGACCCATCATGATTATCGTCGACAGGAAACGGTTCCCGAACTGCGCGTTCATCATCAGGCGCAGTTCCTCAAGAGCCTCTTTGCGCGTCACCAGATGCGCCTCGTCCACAATGATGATCGTGTGCTGGTCTCCCGCGGCCACTTCCCGCAGCGCTTCCCCGATCGCACGCCGTAACTCCGGACGCGATGACCCCTCCTTTTTTACACCCAGCTGATACGCGATTTCCTGTATTAATTCCCTTGAAGTCAATAACGGATTGCTTATATAAACACTGCGGAAAGAATCGCTCTTTTCTATCTCCGACAGCAGTTCACTGGCTATCGTCGTCTTGCCGGTCCCGTAATCCCCGGCAAGCAGGGCGCCGGCTTTATTCTCTTTTATCACATATACCAGACGCACCAGCGCCTCTTTGTGATAGGGGGAATAATAGAAAAACCTGGGGTCGCAGGTATTTTCAAACGGTTTCTCTTTCAGGTCCCAATATCGCAAAAGTTCTGTCCCTTCCACATGCCCGCCTTTTGTTAACACACAGCGTCGTCCCCGGCCGCGGCCGGTCCGTGTTCATTGAAACGATCCCTCTCTACGCGGCCCCGTCCCGCGATCATAAGTACGGCTATTATGATCAGGACTAAAAGCCCCTGGCACAACAGTAAAACCGCCTGAAAAGTCGTGGCTTTCTTCAGGACAAGCGCTCCAAGCGCAAAGACAGCCTGTATCATATAGATAAACAGCACGGTCTGGACCCGGGTAAACCCCATCCCAAGAAGCCGATGATGCAGGTGATCCTTGTCCACGTACTCTATCCATTCCTTGAACGTTCTGACCTTTTTGCGCGCGATGCGCGAAACAGTGATATAAACCATGTCGAAGACCAGCACAGCCAGTATCAACAGCGGGATACCCAGCGCCACGACCGGTCTGTTCCGGGCCCATTCCCCCATAACCGCCAGAGATGCCAGACAGAACCCGAGAAAGCCGCTTCCCGCGTCTCCGAGAAATATCCTGGCCGGATAAAAATTGAACGTCAAAAAACCAAGACATGCGCCGGCGAGCGTGATATTCAAATACGCAAAATACATCTGCCCTGTCTGATAGGCTATTACAAAGAACGCCCCTGCCGCGATAACGGTAAACCCGGCCGCCAGACCGTCAATACCGTCCAGGAAATTCAAGGCATTCGTGATCCCCACTATCCATAAAACCGTTAAGACCGTCTCAAGAGAACGCGCGAAAGGGAACACATCGGGGATGATGTCAAGCCGCACGCCGAAGGAGACCACGAGCAGGGAACAGAGTATCTGTATCAATAGCCTGGCTAACGCGGACAGCCCCTTCACGTCATCCTGCAGCCCGGCCGCCATAATAAAGAACGACGCGATCACGATCCCTTTAAGTCCCCGTGAAAAATGGAAATTGATCAAAAGCGCGCCGGCAAACGCCGCGAATATCGCTATCCCGCCCAAAAGCGGCACAGGTTCGGTGTGCAGCTTCCTGCCGTCGGGATAATCCAATACACGGAACTTCGTGGCTGCTATCATGGCCAGCCTGGTAAAGATCATCGATGCCGCGAAAACAGTAAAAAATATCTTAAGCATGGTTCTCGTTGTGACTGCCCAGGTATCCCCGGCAGAAGTAACGACCGTTTACCATGTTCCTACCAGGGCCCCTCCGCCCGGTGTGGATCCTCCCTGTACGGAACATGGTAAACGGCCTCCTCACTAACTAGTCAGGTCCCGGTATAATAAGTATATACTATAAAACCGCGGCCTTCAAGCCTCTCACCCGGATATGCCGGAGCTCACTTTGCCTGGGTCTTTGTTCTTTTCTTTGGCGATGACACGCCCCAAAGGGTAGTGCTCGTTGACGTCGTTGTTTCGTGAAATATATATTCCTTTTGCAGCTCGCTTTTTTTCTCCTCGACCTTTTTCGGGGGGGCCTGGAAACTGAATCCGGGGAATACGACAAACCCTTCCCCTGTCATTGCCCCGTATCTGGTATCCTGATATTCCTCGCGGAATCCGGGCGGAGGGACAAGCTCATAGCCCCCGTCGCCGTTTTTCCCCGCGGGCATGTCCTCGTATCCGTGTCCCAGAACAATGCCGAAGTCGCCGTCAGGATATTCCCGGACCATCTCATCGTCTTCCCGGGCAAAAAGCGCATGAGGGATTAAAAGCATGGACACGCATAAAACTGACGCCACGAACCATTGTCTCATTAACAACGACTCCCTCTATTTTACGATTTTTTTTACCTTTTCCAGCAGGTCTTCCGCGCTGAACGGTTTTACTATAAGATCGGCGGCCCCTGTTCTTTTGACCGCATGAGCGATCTCGTCGATAACGCAGGCGGTAAACAGAATAATGGGTATGCTCCTCAGTTCGTTATCCGCTCTCATCCTTCTGCATACCTCATAACCGTCCATCACGGGCAAGCGTAAATCCAGTATCAGCACATCCGGACATTCCCTGCGCATCAACGCCAGGGCTTCTTTACCGTCAACAGCCGTTAAAACTTCGTACCCCAGGGATTCTAACCTGAATACCGCGACCTTGAGGATGTCCTGTTCGTCATCGACTATTAAGACCTTTTTTGCCTTTGCCATTTTTCTGTCCTTCAACGCCGCGTTATCATGTCTCATTTACCCCCGGCAAATTTACGATAGTGATCCAGAACTTCGCAACGGATCTCACCACATCCATGAACTGTCCCAGGTCGACCGGCTTGGTAATATAACAATTCGCGTGCAGGTTGTAGGCTTTAAGAATGTCTGTTTCCGCTGATGATGTGGTCAGTACCACCACCGGAATATGTTTCAGGTTCTCATCCTCTTTGATCTCCACGAGCACCTCTCTTCCGTCTTTTTTCGGCAGGTTCAGATCAAGTAGAATAAGATCCGGACCAGACACGCCGGTATACTTTCCCTCCCCGTGCAGAAACGCCAGCGCTTCCGCACCATCCCTGGCCACATGCAGCCTCGTGGACATCCTGCCGCCCACGAGAGCTTCCTGTATCAAACGCACATCCGCTGGATTATTTTCCACGATCAGGATCTCAATGGATCTGCCTTTCTCAAACGCGCTCATTATTGTCAACCCCCTCTTGTTCGTATCATGACCGCACCCTTCCCCGGCTCTGACTCTACCCGGATGCATCGTCTGTCACAGCGGATAGAGGGGGAGGGACACTATCTAAATGTTACCATAAATTATAGTAACTGTCATATAGAAGTCAATAGAAAGGGCGAAAAAGCCTTAGGCGGCGGCCAGAACGGTCTTCTGGGAATCGTATAACTTCTTGATCCCGTAAAGATCGAGCGGTTCGGCTTTTGGTATGAATATAACGAGCCTGGAATTCAGTTTGTTCACCTCTATAGCCGGATGGTCCGAAAGAGGAACCCGGCCAAAGGCCATGCGCAAAGCCATGGTAAGCATTTCCATAAGCCTTATGTAGGAATCACGGGTCAGGTCCCGCGCATCCACGCCCACAAGGAACGCTTTGTCCGTATCGCCGTCGTTCCGGGCCCTTATCGGGGCGAATTCTTCTCTCTCAATAGTATCCCTGCCCGCCAGCACCACCACGTTCGTCAACGGGATACGCTCCTTTCTGACCGTATCCATCAACCTGCGGGCAAGCGTATCAGCCGGACCCCTTATCACTTGCACACACCCTCCCCTGCCCAGCTTATCGACCTCCTGGACAAGCCCTTTTATGAAAATGTCCTGCTCATCCGGGATCCATCCCGTTTCGATCGCGATAAGGACCTTTCCGCCGTCTTCCTTCGCGGCCCTCGCTTGCTGCCGCTCAACCTCTTTCGCGAAAGCCCTTGCCCACACAGGTTCCATGAGAGCGAGTATCCTCATTCTGGTTCTTGCCTTTTTGAACTCCTCTTCGCCCGGAGACATCACAAGTTCATCCAGTATTCCCTGTGCTCCGCCCAGCTGGTCACCGGTCATGGGCAATATTTCATACACAGGCTCTCTTTTTTCCCTTCTTGAAAACTCTTTAAATTCAGATAGCTCCACGACATCGCCGTTCCTGAAAACAGCCTCGTTTATCACGCCGAACCTCATAAGATCCGCCAGGCTCCTTGTAACCGTTTCCTGAACCGCCTCTGGCCCGGCGCCTCCGAACCTGTCAGAGATCTCCCGGACAGTCGCGGGCCCCTCCCCAAGCAGGCGGAACACAGCGGCGGGAGTGGGAGCGGGTATCCTTGCCAGTGACTGAGGCTCATGGAAATCCTCGTCAAACTCCCAGAATAACAACAAGTTTTCGACAACATCGGCGATCATGTCTTTTTTTTCTTGTTCCAGTCCATTGAATATCCCGGAGTTGTTTATCATGAAATCCCTGAAAGCTTTACTATAAAAGTCGTAACTGTTCTGCAGTATCGCGAACCAGAAAACTGACATGGCTATCAGATTTACATAGAGATGGCCCTCCCCTCTTTCCCCAGCCGCGAATTCCTCATCAAGATTCAGGACCACGGCCCCGTTCTTTACCTTAAAACGGCCCCTGATATCATAAAGCGCGACTGAATACAGGATAGAAAAATAAAGATTCCCCAGGTTATGTATTTCCAGGTCTGCCTGATCTTCCGGGAAACTCCAGGCATCGATCCAGTCACTTACCGAACCCGTGCCCCCTACCACCACCTCATCCGCATATTTATCCTCATAGACATCCCTGATACCCCCCTTGCGTCCGCGCAGACCCAGTTCCGAAAGTTTGTACATCAACTTGACAAAATTCTCGTTGACCCTGATAGTAAAAATACCGTTCTCTTCCGTTATCGAGGATTCCGGCAGCACATGATCCGACAGGCGTTCGATAACCACTTTATAGGGCAGTTTTGCTTCGGGAATTTTTCTTACATTTCCATCCCCGTTTTTTTCCTTCAGCCCCATCTCGTAAAAAGCCACATCACGGAAAACTTTTTCCACGTCCCGCACAACAGCGTGATATCCGTCACTTGTGGTATCAACATCGCTTATGTCTGTCATCTGTGTGTACGCCTCAGGGGCTAATTTCACACCGCGCGCGGCAATGACCAGGACCAGAAGCCCGAGCCCCGGGTCAAAGCTGCCCAGATCAAAAGAATCCATATTCTCACAGTATTTTTCGAACGCCGCCCTAAACCTGTCCCTTTCAGGCTGAAGAATACCCTGCCCTGTTAACAACTGTTCTATTATTGACCATGCCCTGTCCTGTTCATGCCGGGACCGGTCCAGGATCAGTCCGCCAGAGGCCAGAGCCGGCCCGCCGGCGATCAATAATTTTCCGCCATCGAGAAGCTCCCCGAGCCTCTGTTTTAACTCACCGGAATATATCTTTTCAAAAAATCCGGCTGCAAGACTCACGCTTTTATCACTTCTGTGAACAACCGCGATATCAGGGGCAGCCAGAGGCAGAGCCCGCCGCAAACGGCTGAACTCCTCAGCTGACAGCTTCCCTTTCTCCAGCAGAGCTTTGCAATGCTCCGCGTATTCTTTCTGTGTATGGATACCGATCCTGGTCCTGCCGTCCTTGTAAAGGATCACATAGGCATAGAACGGCTGACTGTCAACGCGGCATGGGACGAGAAGAATAGTGCCCTCTTTTCCCCCCGCGTCATTGTTCTTAAACTCGATGGATTCTGCTTTTGAAAAAAGCGCTTCCACTGTCTTTGTCCCCAGGTCCGAGAACAGGTCATTCATCTTATCCGGCGAATTAATGGATCCGGGGCCGGCCTCTTTGAGATTGTACATGATAAACGACGCGAGAATATGCGCGTCACCCAGGTCTTTGTCCAGCAAAGGCCCTGACCTCATCTGAGGGCAAAGGTTTACCCAGGCTGCCGGCCTTAGCGCGGATACGGGATAAGAAGGTGAGACTATATAGTGGGTTAAAGTGAATATCAGTAAAAAGGACACTATTCTGATATGCGCCTTTGTTTGTTTCTTAAACATTGATGCGTTTCTCCGCAGCAAATGCCATGCGCGTTTTACTCTCCAGCACACAACACGGCCGTAAAATATATTATACCTTCCTGTTTACACGGCTAATTATGTTGATTTTAACATATTTTTCGCTAAATTTCAAGCAAATTTTGCTTTTTATTGTTCTTACTGGAAAGCTCTGGTCTGGAAATAACAGCTATTGGAGAGATCTTCGATGCGTAATACTAGCAGAAAGCCGGCCCGTTGCGTTACAGCGCTTGCCTGACCTGCTTTTCCGCCTCTGCCCAGTCAACGATCTCTTTAAAATCGAACGGGGTTATCATCATTGACTGCTGACCGGTAAATATCCTGTCCATAAAATCCACGATCGCGTCATAATCCATGTTCTCAAAATCTTCATATATGGCATCTGTCCCGTTAAAAAGCCCCAGGCCCTGAAATCCGTATAACTGTCTTGCTGTCATGGACCTGTAAGCCTGCTGACGTCCCTCATCTTCGCCCACAGATTCCTTAAACCTCTTATTGTCCGCCAGGATATTCCCTAATGCCATGCTTTTGCCGAGCGCGATCTTAACGTCATCCGGAAGTCTGCCTTCCGGCAGCGGGCTCTTCAGTTTTATCATCATCTCCATTAGCCCGGCCCTTTCCCTTTCCGGGAGCTTATTGAGAAAAATATCCATTTTATCAAGGCCTTTCTCATCGGGTTCCCCCTGCCACCCGTTACAGTGAACCACTATTACGCTCTCTGAATCAGGGGCCATTCTGTTTTCCCTTTCCGCGGATCTCCCGGCTTCTTCCATCGCTTCAATAAAGCTTTCTTCCCTGCTGCCGTCAAAAGTAAGCACGTCCATTTTCGCGCGGTACGTCTTGCGATACGCCCTTACCAGCGCCCTCGTCTTATTCGCTATCTGCGCCACCATCTCGGGATTGGACCTGTCAAGTAAATGGACCGTATATTTCCCCCCGCGCAGGTCCCTGTTTATCTCCTGTATACGCGCGGTAAGGTCGGCGTTCCTGTACGGGTCGATCAGGCCCTGCACGCCTTCTAAGCTGTCGAAGTGTGAAACTCCCTGTCCCATATTGAAAATAATCAGTGCCGCTTCGGCCCCGGTTATGCGCATTTTCCCTGATGCCGCCCGTTCATCGCGCAGACCCAGCGTTTCAAGCGCTTCTAAAAGCATTCTCATGTACTCCCTCGGCGGCATATCCGGGGCGATCCCGCCCATTGCTTCAATAAGGAAATCCCGGGCTATTCTTAGATCCTCACCTGTTCCGCGCATGATCGTATGGATAGCAATACCCTTTATTTTCATCAGATCCTCTTCATTGAAGACCTCTCCGAATATATCGCCCAGCAACAATTCTCCCGCTTCATGCAGAAAACTCATTGGATTCTTCAATAAATTGTCATTGAGGAACAGCGTATTGGTCCCTTTGTCCCAGTATCCCTTAAAATCCCTGTGATCCCCTATGGCGACAACCCTGACCTCGCCAAGTCTGTATATAAGCTGTCTGATGACTGTTCCCGCCCAATTCTGTTCATCTTCGGGCCGTGGGCTTTCCTCCAGGAGGATCGCGAGCTCCTCTCTTATATTTTCACCTGCCTCCCCGACTTTGCGAACTGCTATATCCTCTTTCAAATGCCTGTGCTTGACAATCACTCTATCATCTGTTTCCTCTATATCAAATCCCGTCAATTGTTTTCCTTTTCCTTCCCCCTGATCACCTTTTATGTTGCCGATGGCTCCAGATCCCTGTTTTCCCGGGGTCTTCACCAGTTTCAGTCCTTGTTTCACGGCCGGCTTGCCTTCTATTCTATCTTTTTCCCGTTTTAGCCGGACATTTCTCTGCCTCACGATCTCTTCCCATCTTACGTGTTCAGTCCATCCTTTGTCCTCAGGTTTATCCGCGTTTATTGATCTGATCACATCATCACGTGTGGTAATAGTAATAAGATAGTCCCCACTTTCTTTTATGAATTCTATGAAACTCTTCTCAACCTTCCCCAGATCCCGGCCCTTTACCTTTACCTTCACCCCTCTTATTGTGAGGGGCATTACTTTGCCGTCCCGCATACTTTTTGCAAGCAGATCCCCATCTTCCATCAGCCTCAGCCGTATATCGCCGCTCTCGCCCTCTATCAGCTTGGTGCCGGCAGGCACGGGCTGAGTCGCCAGCGTCTCTTCCTTCAGCTCAGCCAGGCGTCCGATCAGATAACCGGATACCTCCTCAACCGTTTCCCCGCCTTCGCCTTCGAACGAAAAAACAGACCTTCCCTGCTCGAATTCCTTTTTCTTTCTTTCCGTGTAATCCCGCGTCAAGGCGAGCAGTAAACTCAATGATGTATATCTATGCGCGAAAAACTCGCTGTTCCTCCTTTCGGTCCTTACCTTTTCTAAGATCGTGGTTTTGACCGGCCTGAAATCATCGGTGATATTCTCAACTGACAGAACAAGAAGCGCCTGGCAAAACTGGTCATCAACCACGCGGAAAATAGTTTTCAGGGCATTTTCCAGCTCAAGATCCCGGACATCATCATACCCCCGGATATTGGCCGTGATATCCGCCAGAGATCTCAAGGTCCATGCTGCTTTGATCTTACGATTTTCCAGAACGCTGTGTAAAACCGACTCGGCGGCGGAAGGCCTTAACTTCGCCTGTTCAAGCGCTCTTACAAGCGTGTGAAAATCAGACATCAGCGGGGCCGGAGGCACTGACCGGCCTCTCCAGGCAAGAAAATCCAGGACAAGCCCGGCGGCTGTTACCGGCTCCAGCCCCGTTTTCTCCAGAAGATCCCTGGCCTCGTTAGCGCTGGTGAGCGCTTTTTTAAGGTCCTCATATTTTTCCGGAGAGGTGTCAGCAAGCCACGCCCTGATCTTATCAGGCATCTCTCTCCCGGTTGTCTTGTACATCTTTTTGAACGGTGCCATCTCTTTCTGGAGCTCTGTTTTCCCCTTTAACGCTCCGATCACATAATCAACACCCTTGTCGCCGGCGTTAAACGCGAGGTCGCCGATACCAGCGACAACACCAACGCCAACATTGACAAAGGCGTTTGCGATAAGTCCGGAAAAATCCATGCCTTCGGCCTGACTGATCTCTTTATCCGTCATCTGCCAGAGTGTTTTTCCGGCCGGATGCAGTTCGGCGCCTTCCATCGCCTCTGCTGCTTCCACGGGATGCCCGGCCCTGAGCGCGGTCTCAACAGCGGACGCAAGCTCATGTCCGTTATTATAGCCCCTGGTCATATTGCCTTTAAATGTCCCGCCCACAAGCTCATGGACTATCATAACGGCCTGCCGGGAGGGGCTCAATCGTTTTCCGGCTTCATCCATGGCCGGGATATATACGGCTTTACCGGAGACAAGCGGAGCGCGCAATCCGTCCTTTATCTCGATATATTTTCCGTCTGTTCCAAGTATATGTTCAAGTGTATCTTCCAGACGCGGCAGGTTCCTGATCAAGTCCCGGACCGCTTTAACGGCAGGAGAGTCTCTTTTCAGCCGCTCCCCGGGCAATTTCTCGATATTCGCCTCAGCGACCCTGCTCAATATCCACGTCATGCCCGCGGCGCCCGGTTCCTCCACTCCCGCCGCGACCAATATCTCGGCATCCGGGAATTGCCGCACAAAATCCTTTTCACTTAACCTGTATTTATTCAGCGCGGGTTCCCCGTCTTTCATCTCAACCACAACGTATTCACGGACTTCACCCAGCCCCAGTTGGACGGCCTTGGTCCGTTTTTCAGTATCATACTCCATGGATGTGAGAGCAAGGACCCCGATACGGAATATCTCCTGTCTTTCCGGACCCGCCGCCTCTATGCCCAGCCTGTTCAGCAGGCTTGCTACCTGTATGGAAGAAAGCGCGCTGTCAATGGACTTCTCCAGGGGGCTCATGCCGCCCGATAATACCGAAAAATAAGGTGATCTGTAACCCTCCTCGTTCCTGAAGCCCGGGATGATCGAGACGTAGGAAATATCTTTCTCTTCCAGCAGCGCAAGCAGATTTTCCGTATGAAACCCGCCTGTGACAAGAATACCGGCCCGGGGTCCGTCCCCTGCCCCTGCCAGCCTGATGTTCTTCAGGAACGCCCTGTCTCTTTTGAACGAACATTCGTAAAACTCAAAGATCCTCTCGCGGTACGCGTCAAGCCCGGCAATGTCCTTATCAAGTTTCGCGGTCATGCCGTAAAGCGGCGCTTCCTTTTTTATGAAGGAGATATAGTTATGGACTTCAAACGCCGGCATGTTCTCCTTATAGTACCTGTAATCGTCTTTTGTGAACAATAATTCGAATATGCTCCTGGTCAGGATAAAATTCCTGGAAAGCCTGTCAAGCTCTCTCTGTTTATCGTTCTGGTAAAGGGCCTCTTTTACCCGGCTCTCAAGATCCTCCATCTCGCGCATTATACTGAATTTGTCGGCAGCGTCATACAGGGATATGTAGACGATATATTTACGGAATTCAGGGAAGGCCTCCATGTCCTGTCCCGCATGCCCGGCTTTTTCCAGAAGATAGCCATAGAATTCCTTCTGTGAGATCCGCTTACTCTTGAACGCGATGGTTTTTGACATAAGCCTATCCATTTCATTCTTTGAAAGGATGTTCCGCAGACCGGCGATGATCTCATCCCTCTGGCTGTTGGCCCTTTTGAAATCTACCCCGCCTTCCTCCTCGATGGCCTGGCCCAGCAGATAAATATTCGTATACATCTTGATATCAACACCCTTTTCCCTGGCCCTCTCAAGGATGAAACTCAGGTAATCCTTAAAGTCAATGTCATTGGCTTTGTACCTGGTATATTCCATGTCAAACTCCATCAACTCCCCGGAGAAGATATGCCTCTTAAGGTTGCTTAAAAAAAAGTCCAGCTCTTTAAGGTATGCATTCACCTCATCCCTGTAGGAAAGCGAGTCCAGGTATACGTTCAGGTTTTCCATATACAGGTCTTCATCCTCCACCCCCCAGAGCGCGACTTCATCCGGGTTGTTCAGGGCGAAAAATTCGGCTCCGTTCAATTCCCCGTATTTAACGAAATAGTCGGCAACCCTCTTTCTGACGTCCCTGTCATAAATATCGGTTAAGACCGAAAGGTCATAATCCCCTGTTCCACCCTCGAGATTTATGTCTTCTAGGCCGTATTCACCGTGAAGATATTCGATAATTTCCGCGATCCTGTTCTGGGCCGCATAATTGCTATGCGCGTCCTGTATATGAATGACGACTTTGTCTGAATTGCCTTTACTTGAATACTTGACACTCCCGAGGTAGGACGGTATGGAAAACGTCTCAATATCCAGAACTGAAAATCTTGAATCCTGTATGGGACCAGGCCCCCTTAAAGGATTAACCGGCACAGCCCATGAGTCCATAAGCACGAAATTGACAACAAATGCCATAATAAGCAGCACGCTTGCTGACCTTCTTATAATACGATATTTTTTTAACCTTATCTTATGCATTTTAGTCTTTTCCTTAGCTTTTTCAAACTGCTTAAAAAATAACCTAAAAAAATATACCTTCCCGCTATTTATTATTTTACACTAAAACACGCGACAATGCAAGGGGAAAAAGCAACTTTTTTTTGTTTAACAATTAAGCAGGTGTAACAGTTCTTTGTGTATCTTACCGTTAGACGCGACGATCTCTTTTTGAAAGACATCGAACGGCCCTCCATCAAGGGTTGTTACGGTCCCGCCGGCTTCTTCCACAATCAGCCGGCCCGCAGCAGTGTCCCATGGATTCAGGCCAAACTCCCAGAAGCCGTCGAACCTCCCGCATGCCGCGTAACATAGGTCCAGCGCCGCCGACCCGGCCCGTCTTATTGCCTGCGCATGTCTCAATACCCTGTTGAAATACGTCAAACCCCGGGTTCTCCCTGAAGCCTTATAAGCAAACCCTGTGGCAATAAGGGAATCGCGGACCCTGGCCATGCCCGAGACATTTATCCGGTTCCTGTTCAAGAACGCGCCTTTGTTCTTTTCCGCGGAAAACAGCTCCCTGCGCGAGGGGTCATAAACCACGCCTGCGCTTATCGCCCCCTCGAACATCACACCTATAGAGGTGCAAAAAAAAGGGAAACCGTGCACGTAGTTAGTGGTCCCGTCCACAGGGTCGATTATCCAGCAAAACCCCCCGTCCCCTGTATCTCCCCCGCTTTCCTCGGCAAGTATCGAATGATCGGGAAAATCTTTCTTTATTCTCTTGATTATGATCCGTTCACAATGCCTGTCCACGTCAGTAACAAGGTCATTATAACCTTTTTTGCGGGCAATTTTCGATATTTTCTCCATGTGCAGAAGGGCATACCTGCCGGCTTCTTCGGCAGCCTCAACCGCCAGTTTTTTTATTCTGCTCAGTTCTCTCATATACGGTTTCTCACTTCTGCGTGTTCCCGGACAGGACCTGTCTTTCCTCCCTTAAAAAGCGCTCCAAGCTGGC
>DAOVKF010000058.1 GCA_030631915.1 Candidatus Omnitrophota bacterium | reverse complement strand
TAATCGGATACATCATAAAGGGACGGATAATTGTAAATGAGGTGTTTGATGTTTCGATCAAGGAGGCGAAATGGGAAGTATTAACGAGATCAAAGCGGGTGAATTGAGCACAGAGGATTTCATCAAGGAGAAAACGCGGGAAATAGCCACTTTGGTTGGCGATGGTTCGGCGATCAACGCTCTTTCGGGAGGGGTTGATTCTTCCGCGGTTACCATGTTAGGCCATGAAGCTTTAGGGGAGAGGCTTAAAACATATTTTGTCGATAACGGAATAATGAGAGAAGGCGAACCTCAGGAGATCGTGACATTATTTAAGGAAATGGGCGTTCATGTGGAGATAATCGATGCCAGGGAAATTTTTTTCAGTGCGTTAAAAGGCATAACTGATCCCGAAGAAAAAAGAGAGGCGATCACACAGTCTTTTTATAAAGACGTTTTCGGTAAACTTGTAAGAGATAGTGGGGCAAAATATCTTTTGCAGGGCACGATCTTAACCGATGTCGACGAAACCATTGCCGGGATCAAAAGACAACATAATGTTTTTGCGCAGTTGGGCATTGATCCACAGGAGACTTTTGGGTATCAGATCATCGAGCCCTTAATTCAACTTCGCAAGGATGGGGTAAGGAAAGTTGCCGAAGCTTTGGGTTTGCCGGAATATGCTTATAATCGGATCCCTTTCCCCGGTCCAGCGCTGGCGGCAAGAGTGATCGGAGAGATAACCGAGGAAAAAATAAGCAAAGTCAGGATCGCAACTTCTATCGTTGAGGAAGAATTGGCCTCTTCAGGAGCTTTTCAATATATGGCGATCCTGCATCAGGATAAAGTTACAGGTATGCGTGCGGGAAAACGGGATTTTGGATCACAGATCGAAATAAGATGCTGGGAGAGTATTGACGCGAGAAATGCGAACCCCACGAAATTATCTTATGATATTCTTTATAAATTAGCAGACAGGATAGTCAATACAGTGCCCGGTGTGGTAAGTGTCACTTACAATGTGACACCCAAACCGCCGTCAACCATGGAGGCTGTTTAGTTTTTATGTGTGCGGAGCAGAGACAGGCGCTTTACTCAAAACCGTCCGTGTATTATTTATAAAAACCGTTCCTGGTATTAAACGGATAAAAAAGCGGGGAGCCTTGGGGGCACGGGAAAATTCTCATAGCGGGTCGATTTTTACAATGATCCTGCTGGGTATTATTTTTACAGGATGTGTGTTCAGGTTCTCTTTTCCAGGGGCCATACCCAATGGGCTCTTTTGCGACGAAGCCGCAAGAGGATATGACGCGTATTCGATATTGAATACGCTGCGGGACCATAATGGAGACTTTCTTCCTCTTTTTACAAGGGCATTCGGTGAGTTCCCTCCTTCGACGTATACCTTTTTAGCGGTTCCGGCTGTGGCGATCTTCGGGCTCAATGAATTCGCCGTCAGACTTCCCGCCGCGGTCGCTGGTGTATTGACCATTTTGGCCGCTTACTGGCTGGTTAAAGAATGTTTTAATAGAAAAACAGCATTGGTCGCGGCTTTATTCCTGGCGGTAAGCCCGTGGCATATTCAGTTCAGCCGGACCGCTTTTGAGTGCATCCTTTTTCCTTTATGTTTTGTATCGGGTGTGCTCTTTTTTGTCAAAGCGTTTAAAAGAGAGCCGAATTATCTGATATTAAGTGCCTTAATGTTCGGGGTAAGCCTGCATACGTATTTTGCGGCAAGAGTGTTTGTCCCCCTGTTCATGACCGGTCTGGTTGTTATCTTCCGGGAATTTTTGTGGGAACACAGAAAGCGATCGTTAATTTCGTTCATCGTATTTATGTCTATTTTTACTGTCCTTCTTGTTTTCTGGCTGTCGCCGGGAGGGACTTCCAGGGCCCAGGCAGTCGGGTTAACATTTGATCTTAAAAGGATATTTCTCAATTATCTGAAGTACTTTAGTCCGTCCTATCTTTTTTTGAGCGGCGACGCGAACCTGCGCCACAGTATTTTGAATACAGGACAACTGCATTTTTTAGGACTATGGACCATTCCGGCAGGTATAGCCGGCGTAGTGCTTGGGTTAAAGAAAAAAACGCACAGAATTTTTTTGCTCTGGTTGATCTTATACCCTATCCCGGCCGCACTTACGACAGAAGGGGCCCCTCACGCTATACGTTCGATCATCGGAGCACCGTTGTTTCCTGTTTTTTCGGCAGTCGGGTGTTTTGTATTATTAGGCCTCTTCAGGAGACGGATCGCTAAGGCGATCTTTATAAGCGGGATCTCTCTTATTTTCCTGTTCAATGTCGCCGGATACGCAAAAAGCTATTTTTATGATTATCCGAAATACAGCACAGGTTGGTGGCAGCACGGCATGAGAGAGGCTGTTGAATACGCGGAAAACAGCCGGTATAAAAATGTTATACTGAGTGATAAATTTAACCAGGGATATATTTTTCTTCTTTTCTACGCGGAGTATTTACCTTCGCGATACCAGCTTGGCTTAAAACAGGGAGGTAAGTATTCTTTTGGTAAGTATCGGGTAGGTTCTATCGAAAGACCGATCAAAGTCGATACCCCTGTACTGTTTATCCTGCGGCCGGATGAGATGAAAAAAATACCAAAAGGATATGAGGGGAGGGTTGTCCATGTTGTCAGGGACCCCCGGGGATACGCGGAGATGGTTTTGGTCGAGATCCGCGCGTAAAAAAAAGGAGGAAGGGATGGCAAGAGCCAGAGCGCGTCACATTTTAACGGCTTCCGAGGATACATGTAATGATCTCAAGTCTCAGATCGAGACCGGAGCCGATTTCGCGGAAACAGCCAAAAAATATTCCCAGTGTCCTTCCGGGAAACAGGGAGGGGATCTGGGCGAGTTCAGTCAAGGGCAGATGGTCCCGGAATTTGATGAAGTGGTCTTTCAGGCTGAAGTCGGGAAAGTCCACGGCCCCGTGAAAACAGATTTTGGGTATCATCTTATCGAGATCACGGACCGTACGAGTGATTGATCACAAGTGAATAAACGGCCAGGATCGACCAGACGTTCTATCCGAGCGCGTATAATTAAAGCAGTTGTAGCGTGAATGCGGATGGGGTATAACGGGGTAAATATCAAAAGGAAAAAATGATCGTAATTATCGGCGGTGGGCCCGCCGGGATAATGGCGGCAATAAGCGCTGCTTCTGATCAAAATGAAGTGACTCTTGTTGAAAAGAACGAACATTTTGGAAGAAAGCTTCTTTTAACAGGCGGCGGGCGCTGCAACCTGACAAATATATGCGGACCAGAAGATCTTATCCATCATTTTTCTAAAACAGGAAGTTTTTTGAGGGATGCGTTCAAGGCTTTTGATAACAATGACCTTATATCATTTTTTGCCGGGAGAGGGCTAAAGACCAAGGTAGAAGAAAACGGAAGAGTTTTTCCCGTGACAGATAAGGCATCGAGCGTTCTAGGGCTACTTGAAGAAGAACTGAAGAAATTGAAAATAAAAGTTTTGGTTAATACAAGCGTTAAGGAAATTATTGTATCTCAAAGTGCTGTTAAAGGTGTTTTATGTGAAGACGGGACTATTGTTGAAGCAGATAAGGTTATTGTTGCTGCCGGCGGACTTTCTTATAAGGCAACGGGCTCGACCGGGGATGGAATAAGGCTGGCCGGGAAACTGGGCCATAAGATAGTTCCTTTAAAACCCGGGCTGGCCGCATTAACTTTGGAAAGCACTCTTCCTGAAAGGCTGGAAGGGGTATCTCTTAATGATGTAAAACTTATTTTTAAAGCCGGTAAGAAGAAAGTAGCATCAGAAAAGGGGAGTATAATTTTCACAAAGAACGGGATATCGGGCCCCGTCACACTTTCTTCCAGTTCGAAAGTCGCAGACTGGCTTAATGAAGGCAAAAAAGTGTCCATAGAAATTGATATAATGCCTGTGCTTGATCCAAAAGCAACAGAAGAAATGCTGATAAAGAAGATCTCAGAGTCTTCGATAAAAGGGCTAAAGAATATTTTGAAAGAATTTGCGCCTATGCGGTTTACCGATATTCTTTTAGAGCTTTCTAAAATTCCTCAAGACAAAAAAGCCAACCAATTAACATCAAAAGAAAGAAAAGACCTCATAATGCTTCTCAAGGGATTAAAGCTTGATGTTATAAATACCGTTTCATTTGAAAAAGCTCAGATAACACGCGGCGGAGTATCGGTAAAAGAGATAGATCCAAAAACCATGGGCTCCAAAAAGGTAAAAGGGCTGTATTTTGCCGGTGAAACCATGGATATTGACGGGGATTGCGGCGGATTTAACCTGCAGGCGGCATTTTCAACGGGGTATTTAGCCGGGTTATCTGCCGGAAGTAAAAATGCCGATCTGTAACCGGGTTTATATTATGGAGCTTTTGAGCGGGTTTTAGTGTAGAATAGGGACAGTTCCACGGTACAGCCCGAAGCAGATAGATCATATCGGATAAAAAATGAGGAGTTAAGATATCATGATGAAAGAACCGGACACGAATGTCACTTTTGACGGGCTGGGCATCGCCCCGAAAATACTCGAAGTGTTGGACCGCCTGAAGTTCACTCATCCGACCCCGATCCAGCATAAAGCGATCCCCATCGTGATGGACGGTACTGACATTATCGGGGTGGCCCAGACCGGCACAGGCAAGACACTGGCTTTTGCTATACCGGTTATCCAGCGTCTTTCCCGCAATAAGGGACAGTGTCTGGTACTCGTTCCTACCAGGGAGTTGGCTATACAGGTAAATGAGGCCTTCCAGGAGATAGCGCCCTTATTCGGCTTAAGGACCGTGGTCATTATAGGAGGAGCCCCGATGCAGGCCCAGCTGAAGGTCCTGAAAAAGAACCCGCGTATTATTATCGCCACGCCCGGGCGGCTTATCGATCATATGACTCAGAAGACAGTGCGTTTGAATGAAGTGGAGATACTTATCCTGGACGAAGCTGACAGGATGCTGGATATGGGTTTCAAGCCGGAGATAGAACGCATCCTTAAGTTCGTCCCCAAAAAAAGGCAGACCATGCTTTTTTCGGCGACGATACCCGGGGAAGTCGTGTCAATAGGAGCCGTGCATATGAAGCTTCCGGTCCATATCGAGGTCGCGCCGTCAGGGACCGCCGCGGAACGTATTATCCAGGAGTTATTCATCGTAAAAAAAGAAGCCAAGAAAAAACTGCTGGCCAAACTGCTCGATCAGTACCGCGGCCCGGTGCTGCTTTTTTCACGGACAAAAAGGGGGGCGGGCAAGATCAACCGCATGATCAAACAAATGGGGCATAACTCGGCGGAGATACATTCGGACCGCACGCTTAAACAGCGGAGGGAAGCGCTCGAAGGTTTTAAAAGGGGAAAGTACAGGATACTTGTTGCGACCGATATAGCGGCAAGGGGGATAGATGTTGTCGGCATAGAAACGGTCATAAATTACGATCTTCCGGACGATACGGAGAATTACGTGCACAGGATCGGACGCACAGGCCGGGCCGGGCATAAAGGGCGCGCTATCTCGTTCGCTACCCCGGAACAGGGCAGTGATATACGCAACATCGAGAGCCACATAAAGACGGCCTTGCCCGTCTCGGAGCATCCCGAGCTTCCGCGTGAAAAATTCGTGACCCAGACGGTATTCCGGAGCACGGCCCGGGGTTCGGCAAGGGGGAGGAGAAGGAACCTGCCCCGCAAACGCTGGTGATATACAGGGAAAACCTCGGAATAGCTTGGTTTTTAACCGCCGGTACATTATAATAACAGCATCAGTGATTTCATGATCGAATAAGTCCGTATGAAAGGAAAACGTTATGTCAGATAAATTAAAGCCGCTTATGATCGGCGATCTGGAGATAAAAATCCCGATCATTCAGGGTGGAATGGGGGTCAGGGTGTCAATGGCGCCTTTGGCCGCCGCGGTGGCGAACTGCGGAGGCGGTGGCACCATAGCCAGTGTGGGGCTTCCGCCTGATACAGAAGAAAACAGGGCGGATGTCCCTAAGTCCTGCAGAGAACATCTTCAAAAAGAGATAAGGCTGGCAAAGGAACTGTCTGACGGGGTTATCGGTGTGAACATAATGGTAGCTTTAAGCAATTATGAGGATATTGTGAGGACTACCGTAAAAGAAAAGGCGGATTATATTGTTTCGGGGGCAGGGCTGCCTATAAGCCTTCCGGAATTCGCAGAAGGGTCCACGATAAAGCTGATCCCTTTGATCGCTTCGGCAAGAGGAGCCAGGCTCTTGCTGAAGACGTGGAAAAGGAGGTATAACCGCTTCCCGGACGCTTTTGTCGTGGAAGGCCCATTATCGGGCGGACATTTAGCGGGTTACAGTTTAGAGGCATTAAAATCCCTTAAAGGGAAACTGCGGGAGAAACCGCTGCTTGAGAACGCGATGAAAGATATTCTGGACCTGGTCGGGGAATACGAGAAAGAGTATGGAGTAAGTATCCCTGTTATAGCGGCAGGCGGCATATTTGACGGGAAAGATGTGGCGAAATTCTTAAAGATCGGAGCAAAAGGCGTACAGATCGCCACAAGGTTTGTAGCCACTTATGAATGTTCGGCCGCGGATGAATTCAAACAGCTTTATATAAACGCGGAAGAAAAAGACCTTGTGTTCATACAAAGCCCGGTGGGTATGCCGGCGAAAGCAATAAAGACAAAATTTCTTGATGAGGTGCTGCTCGGAGAAAGAAAAGAGTTTACTTGTAATTACAAGTGCCTCAGGACCTGCGACCCTGCCACTGTTCAATATTGTATCGCCAAAGCACTGATCGACGCCGTGGAGGGGGATATCGATAACGCGGTAGTGCTTGCCGGGACTAATGTTTCAAGAGTGAAAAAGATCGTATCCGTAAAAGAACTGATAGACGAAATAGTCGCGGGAACGATAGAAGCGCTTGATAAAGATATCTGAACAACGGTACCGTTCATATGGAACAGTTAAAAGACCGCATGAAATATATAGCGATCCCGCTTATATCGATCTTTTGCCTCGCAGTATTCGGACCTGTAAAGAACGGTATTTCAGAGGAAGCCTTACAAAAAAAGCAGGAACCCGTCCCCCGGCAAGACACTGACTGGAGTAAGGATATCAGCTATAAGATGGACAGGACCATACAAGTGCTCGATGTGGTAAAAGAGGAATTAAAAGAAATAAAAAAAAGCGACAAATTAGAGGCGATAGGGAAACAGCAAAGTGCAGGTGGAGAAAAAGAGACGAGTTGGGCCGATGCGATCCGGGGAAAACTCAGCGCGGCTGTTAGAATATGGAGGAAAGTGAGGAAAACCGTCAGGACAGAAACGGAAAAAGCTCAGGAGGGGGCTGATATGCGGGAAGACGCTGAATGGGCCCGGGACCTGAGCGATAAGCTTGATAAAACAGCCGAAGCAATAACAGTAATAAGGGCGGAATTAAAGGAAATAACGGAAACCGGCACGACTGAGGAAAAGACGGAGAAAGTAAGTCCCTAAAAAAAGCTTATTCTTCAGGAACTTTCTCAGGATGTTTTGACATGGGGATATTAAACAATTTGGGCGTGGTCTTAGGCGGATCTTGGGCGTCCGGCGTTAATCTCTATCTTACGATAGCGGGGTTAGGTGTAGCCGACAGGGCAGGATGGATAGATCTGCCCGGGAAGCTTGAAGTGCTTTCCCATCCCCTGGTGATCTTTATCGCAGTGCTGCTTTTTCTCATAGAGTTCTTCGCCGACAAGATCCCTTACGTCGATTCGGCGTGGGACTCTTTTCATACCGCCATCCGGCCTGCGGGGGCGGCTGTCCTGACATTCATGGCCTTGTCTGATATGAATAACCAGGCCGTTCAACTCTCTATCGTGCTTCTCAGCGGGGCCATAGCGCTGGACGCTCATCTTACAAAAGCGACCACACGGGTTGCTATAAACACTTCCCCCGAGCCCTTTACGAACATCGGGGCAAGCGTGACGGAAGACGCCCTCGTACTGGTCGCCCTCTGGCTTATAATGACTCATCCGGTGATCGCCGGGGTGCTTGTCATTTCTTTCATAGTGTTCTCGATATGGTTCCTTAAAACCATGTTTCGTTTCCTGCGAAAAGTCTTCAGTTTTGCGGGCAGAAAAATAACCCCGAAAAATACCGTGAGTTGAAGCGTTGATATTTACTGATATTTAGAATATAATAACGCCATGATACCGTTTTTAAATTTACCGGTAAAGATCGTCAAGCTGTTCGACTCGAACGCTTCTCCAGGTGAAGTGGCTGCCGGTGTTTGCCTGGGCATGTTAATGGGATTCATCCCCCTGAACGGCCCCATGGCGGTCCTTCTTTTCGTATGTTTTTTCCTTTTCAAGATAAACAGGCTGGCAACCATGCTTGTCCTGCCGGTCTTCAAGCTTTTGTATATCCTGGGGGTATACCGCTTTACCGATCTTTTAGGCGGCATATTGCTGATAAACACGGATTTCCTTACTTTTTTCTGGAGACTGTTAACGCATACGCCGGTAGTTGCCTTACTGGACCTGAACAATACCCTGGTAACCGGCGGGCTGGCGCTTAGCGCGGTCCTGTGTTTTCCGGTATATGTTCTTTCGATAAAAGGCATAATAGTTATCAGGGAAAAATATTTTTACAGGATCAAAAACTCAAAATTCGTCCAGTGGTTCAAGAAAATACCGATCATAAGCAAACTCTTAGCGGTCATAGGCCGCTTCAGGGGCGCTGAATAAAAATGAAAGTGTTAAACATCAAGGGGATCGTAATACTTGCCGTAATACTGCTCGTTATCCAGCTGGTGTCGGGCCTGATCATTTCCCCGGCCCTGGGTCCGCTCATAATAGACAATATCAATAAAGCCGCCGGGACAAAGATCAGTGTCGGCAAGATCAGCGTATGGCCGTTGACGTTATCCTGCTCCCTGAAGGACGTCAAGGTCTTCGATCCCGATCGCGAAGAACAGAGAATAGCGTGGATCAGGAAAGCCTCCCTCAGGGTAAGCCCCCTCAGGCTCCTGTCAAAGCAGGTTGTTCTTTCGAGTATGCGTATATCAGGGGCCGAGATTGACCTTAAGAGCGAACCCGACGGCAGTTTCAACGTGCAGAAACTCGCCCGGGGAACAGAAGCCGGAAAAGCTCCTGCCGGAAAAACCGGCATCTTTGATCGGCTGAAAGGCAAAAAGGACTGGTTCGGCCGGATATATAACATGATAAAGGATTCATCATCTAAAGAAACCGTTGAGAAGAAAAGAACCGGGCAAAAGGAAGCAAGAAAGGTAAAAAAAGAGGTCCAGGACCTTCCGAAAGGAAGGAGGGTCCTGTTCAAGACGCTTAGCGACGAATATGTATTCCAGATCAGGGATTTCGTGATAAAAAATTCGAGCCTGAAGCTCGAAACAGCCGACAAACAGCATATTAGCATAGAAAAAGCG